>NZ_CP156080.1 GCF_039830135.1 Defluviimonas sp. SAOS-178_SWC
ATGTATACCCACGAAGACCTGGCCCGGCTCCAGGCCCAGTCCCTGAAGATGCAAAGCTGGATCCGCCAGCAGACCTTCAGCCCCGAAAACGTCAAGACGCTGCGGCGCTTTTCGTCCTGGGAAGTGTCCGAACTGATCTTCAAGATCAACCAGTCGACCTTCCGCGGGCGGCTGGCGGCGGAGCCCGACCTTCCCGGCGGGGAAGTGGAGCCGGACGGGCGGCAGCGCTGGTTCTCGCTCGACGAGATCAACGAACTCAGGCGGAAGATGAAGATCAACCGCAAGTCGCTGATGCCCGCCCGGCCCGCCGGCAAGCGCGCCTTCCGCGTCGCCGTCGCCAACTTCAAGGGCGGCGCCGGCAAGTCCACCGTGGCCCTGCACCTCGCCCATGCGGCGGCACTCGACGGCTACCGGGTGCTGGTGGTGGACTTCGACCCGCAGGCCACGCTCAGCCATTCGATGGGCCTGACCGACGTGGCGGAGGATTACACGGTCTGGGGCATCATGGCCCGCGACCTGATCCGCGAGACCGACCGCATGAACGCCACCACCACCGGGGCCGCGTCCGGAACCGCCCTGCCCCGCCGCCAGATCCCCGCCTCGATCCGCGATCTCGGGCTTGGTGAACTGCGCCACGCCGACTTCATCAAGCCGACCGCCTGGTCCACGATCGACATCGTGCCCTCTTGCGCCAATGCCGCCTTCGTAGAGTTCGCCAGTGCCCAGTACCGGCACCTGAACCCGGAATGGTCCTTCTTCGCCGCCGTGTCGCGCTATCTCGACGGGCTTGGCGACGACGACTACGACCTCATTCTCTTCGACTGCCCGCCCGCCATCGGCTACCAGTCGATGAACGCGGTCTTCGCCGCCGACATGCTCTATATTCCGTCTGGCCCCGGCTACTGGGAATACGATTCCACCACCAGCTTCATCGGCCAGCTTGCCGAGGCGCTTGAGGATCTTTCCGGCTTCGACGCGACCTTCCCCGCGGGGAAGATTACCCTGCCAAAGGCCTTCGCCGATATCCGCTTCCTGATGACGCGGTTCGAGACCGGCAACGACCTGCACCGCGCGATGTTCGAAGCGTTCCGAAAGGTTTTCGCGTCACATGTGGCCGAACACCCGATCGAGATGACGCGCGCGGTCGAACAGTCGGGCCGCTTCCTCTCCTCGGTCTACGAGATCGACTACCGGGAGATGACGCGGGAAACCTGGCGCCGGGCGCGGGCGAGCTTCGACCGGGCCTATGACGAATTCAAGGGCAGCGTCACCGCGGCCTGGGACAAGATCTGAGGAGGGGCGGACCATGAGCAAGAAGCGCCGCATGTTCGACATCGACATCCCGGTGGAGGTCGTGACCGACGGCCCGAAAACCTTCCCCGCGGGGAAGCTGGTCGAGGCCCCTGCCCGCCGCGGACCGATGGCCGCCGCCATCGCCGAAACCGCCGGCGCGTCGCGGGACCGCCAGGAGATCGAGGCGCAGATCCGGGCCGAGAACGACGCGCTCGCGCATGAGCATGTGCGGCTGAAGCGCCTCGGCCTCGTGGTGGAGTTGATCCCGCTCGACCGGATCGGGATGCAGAAGCTGGTGCGCGATCGCAAGAAGGGCCTCGACTACGAGTTGAAGGAGTTGAAGGCCTCGATCCAGGAGCTTGGCCTGTCGAACCCGATCCGGGTCGAGGCGCGCGCCGATGGCGGCTACGAACTGATTCAGGGCTACCGCCGGCTGAGCGCCTTCAGGGAGCTTCTGGAGGAAACCGGCGACGCGGAGCGCTACGGCGCGATCCCGGCCGCCGTCAGCCATCCGGGCGACAGCCTCGATGCGCTCTACCGCAAGATGGTCGACGAGAACCTTGTGCGGAAGGACATCTCGTTCGCCGAGATGGCGATGCTCGCGCTCGATTACGCGCGCGATCCCGATACCGGGGTGGACGATCCCGACAAGGCGGTCGCGGTCCTCTACAAGTCGGCGGGCTACCAGAAGCGCAGCTACATCCGCACCTTCATTCGGGTGGTCGAACGCTTGGGTGGAGAACTGCGCTTCGTCGAGGAGATTCCGCGCGCGCTCGGCCTTGCGCTGGCTCAGAAGCTCGATGAGGTCGACGGCCTCGTCCTGATGATCCGCGAGGCGCTGAAGGACTGGGACAACCGCTCCGTCGAGGACGAGCTGAACCTGCTCCGGCGGTTCACCGGCGATATTCCGGACGGCGACGACCGCACCTCGCCGGCGGTGGTGAAGCAGGCGGTGGCGGCGACCCGGCCGGCGAAGGCCAAGACCAGCTTCCAGTTCGACCGGCGCGAGGGTCGGGGGAAATGCGTCGCGGCGCGTGGCAAGCTGGAAATCCAGCTCGATCGCGACTTCACGACCATCGACCGCCGCCGGCTGGAACAGGCGGTGCGGATGATGCTCGACCAGTTGGACGGGTAGGGCAGGGGGCGGACCTTCCCCGCGGGGAAGGTTTCTACCCAAGCAGATCGGTCGCAGGGTTCTCCTCGATCTCCACATCCGCGTAGTACTTCTGCGCCTGCACGACCGAGCGGTGCAGCGACAGCTTCATCGCGGCGGCGAGCGGCGCGCCATCGAGCGCGGCCTGGGTCAGAAAGCCGGCGCGGAGCCCGTGCGGCGTGGCATAATCCTCCGGCAGGCCGGCCAGCCGCAGCCGGTGGCGCAGGATGACCCGGATCGCATCGGGTTTGAGGCGGCGGTCGAGCACGCGGTCGGCTTGGCTGACGGGGCGGAAGAGGGGACCGTCGGCGATTGCGGCGGCGCGGATCCAGTCCATGACGGCCTTCGCGGCGCGGCCTTTCAGCGGTAGGCGCGGGGCCTCGTCCTTCCGGGTGGTCTTGGTCTCCAGAAGCCTGAGCCAGATCAGGCCCTTGGTGGCGTAGTCGCCGGTGCCGATGTCCTCGCGGTGAAGCGCGGTGATCTCGCTCCGCCGCCGGCCGCCGGAGGCGAAGGCCAGCATCAGGATTGCCCGGTCGCGGAGACCCCTCAAGGAATAGTCGCAAGTTTCGATCAGGCTCTCCAGCACGTCGCGGGTCAGAGGGCGGGGCGATTTCGGCTTGCGCGGTCTTGCGGCCGCCCGGCGGGCCTTGATCCGGGTCGCGGCGACCAGCGGCGCGTCGAACGGGCTCGCCAGGTTGCGCATCCGGTGGAAGGCCCGCCATGAGGCGATGCGGCGGTCGAGCGTCGCCGGGGCGGGGCAGGCGAGGGTCCGCCTCAGCCCCGCGCCGATCAGCGCCAGCGCGGCGTCTTGCGCCTTGCCGGGCGTGTCGGAGAGATCGGAGGCATGGTCGAGGACGAAGCGCAGCGCCACGCGCTCCTCCTCGGGCCAGGCGAGGTCCTGCCCGAACCGCGCCCGCTTCCACGCGGCGATATAGACGAGGTCGCGCTCCCAGGCGCGGAGCGTGTTGTCCGGCGTGCCCTTGCGGAAAAGGTCACCGAGTGCGGCCTCGTCTTCGTCCGAGAGCGCGTGGGGCAGGGGAAGGGCAGGGGGCCTCATGTCGCGCCCCGCGTACGAGCCGGCGCTTTAACCCGCCTGAAAGCCGAGGCTGCGATCCTCTCTGGCATCCGCATCTCCCACGCCTTTCCTGCCCGAGTTGCGGCCCACTCTGCCCGAAATCGCGCGTTGATTTCAAGAGTCATGATAACGCATACTTATCATGATTGATTCGATCTCCGCGAACATGCTTGAGTGCTGTGCAAAATCATCCAATAGTGCGCAGCATGAGCCGAACCCATCAAACTCCCTTGGATGATCCAGACGATCCGGAGGCGGCAGCTGCGGGACTCTACGATCCGGACCCGGTCTCCGAAGAGAATCTCTGGTTCCTACCGGGCGAGGTCGCGGACGAGCTCGACCTCTTGCCGCCGGGGCCGCGGGCCGAGCGGCGGCCGCTCTTCGATCCGGCGGAATGGGGCGCGGCGCAGGACCGTCTGTCCGCGGACCTGGCGGAGCTTACGCTTCTCTTCGGCGCGCTCGACGAGCGGCTCCGCGCCGGGCCGCCCGAGCGGACCGCCGGCTGGCGCCACCGGCTCGCGCTTCTCGAGGTCGCCGATCTCGGCTGGTGGACCGGCGAGCGGATCGGGATCGAGCGGCTGGCACTCTGGGTCGGGCTCAGGCTCGGCGCGGTGGGCGCGGACGCCCAGGCGCTCGCGCGGGCCGGCTGGGCGGTGCGGCGGCTCTCCGGCGGGCCGGGGCCGGAGGCGGGCGGATGGGAGGCGGGGCTGACCGCCTTCCTGGGACGCAGCGCGCCGACGGGCGAGGAGGCCGTCGAAACCGTCTCTGATCTGGCCGAAATCATGGCCGGGGCAGGGGGGCTTCACCCGGTGACGCGGGCGGCGATGCTGTTTCACGCCTGGCGGATGCTGGGGCAGGGCGGCGCGACCGATGTGGAGGCCGCCGCGATGGCCGCCCGCCACGCCGCGACGATGGCGCGGGGCGGTGGCGCGCTGTTCCTGCCGCTCGCCCTGACCGGACCGACGGCGCTCCGCGCGGCCGGGGCCGTGCCGGACCGCCTGTCGCGCTGGATTGCCGGGGCGACGCAGGCGGTGCTCGCCGCTCTTCTGCACCTCGACCGGATCCGGGACTGGCAGGCGCGCGCCGAAACCGCGACCCGCGACCTGTCCGGCCGAACCCCGGCGCGGCTGATCGAGGCTCTGACCGCCTGGCCGATGCTCTCCGCCCCGATGGCCGAGGAGTTGACCGGCGCCTCGCGCGCGGCGGCGCAGCGCAACCTCGACACCCTTGCGGCGCGGGGGCTGATCCGCGAGGTGACGGGGCAGGGGCGCTACCGGGTCTGGGCGGCGATGGAGTGACCGACGCCACATGCGCCAAGCGGATTGGGCCGTGTGTGCATCGTGAAAAACATTGCTGCACACGCGGATTGTGTGTATCAATATCCTATTTGATGCACACAGTGGGCGTCCTTCATGGAAATCGTAGCGCACAGCCGACCGGCGCTGGTGGCCTACCAGGATCTTCTGCGCCTCCATCTTGACGAGCGCGCCGCCGGGTTCACGGGCAGCATCGAGGAACGGACGCGCAACGGGCGCACCTATCTCTATGAACGGTTTCGGCTTGGGACGGAGATGCAGAGCCGATACCTTGGCGAAGACACGCCTGAGTTGCGCGCCCGGCTGGAGAAGGCGCAGGCCCTCAAGGCGCAAGGCGACCAGCGCCGCGCGCGGATGACCCGGCTTGCAAGAACCCTGCGCGCCGAGGGGTTCGTGACCACCGATCGCGAAACCGGCTCGATGCTGCTGGCCTTTTCCCGCGTGGGCGTTTTCCGGCTTGGCGGGACGCTGGTCGGAACGACGGCCTACAGCCTCTATCAGGGCGAGCTTGGCGTGCGGATGGACTATGAGGAACTGGCGCAAACCGGCGATATCGACCTCGCCAGTTTCGAGCGGCTTTCCGTCGCACTGGAGGACAAGGTCGAGGAGAACCCCGGCGATATTCTCGCGACCCTCAAATTCGAGGCGGTGCCGGGGATCGCCGACCGGCAGGTCTGGAGATGGCGGCAAAGCCATTCCGAGGCGATGGTGGAGTTCCTGACGCCGGCCTTCGGCGAGGAATGCGTCAGACCGCTGCCGGCCCTGGGGGTGAGTGCCCAGGCTCTGAACTACCTGAACTTCCTGATCGCCGACCCCATTCCGGCGGTCGCGCTTTATCGCAGTGGCGTTCTGGTCCAGATCCCGCGGCCCGAGCGGTTCGCGATCCACAAGCTGATCGTGGCCGATCGCCGCCGGGGTGGACCCGACCACCTCAAATCCCGCAAGGATCGTGCCCAGGCGGCGTTCCTGATCGCTGTCCTGGCCGAAGACCGGCCCGACGAGCTTGCGGAAGCCTATCAGGACGCCCTGTCGCGCGGCCCGCGTTGGCGCACCCGCATGGCGGCGAGCCTCAAGCGGCTTCCCGAAACCGAAGCACGGCTTTCGGAGTTGCTGTAGCGATCACGGAACTTGGCGGGGAGGGCGGGCAAGGCCAGGTGCCCCGCCGCCCCCGGCCGGGCGTTCCTCAAACCACGTTGGTGTCGGGGGCTGGCATCCCGGCCTGGTCCCTGACCTTCGTCCTGCTGAAGATGCGCGCCACGATAACGAAGAAGAGCGGCACGAAAACGACGCCCAGAACGGTGCCCGTGATGGTTCCGCCCAGGACCGCGGAGCCGACGGCGGTGCGTCCGCCCGCGCCTGCGCCGGTGGACAGCGCGAGCGGCATGACGCCCAGCGAGAAGGCCAGCGAGGTCATGATGATCGGGCGGAACCGCTGGCGCGCCGCTTCCCTGACCGCGGAGTAGAGATCTTCCCCCGCCTCGAAGCGTTCGCGGGCGAATTCCACGATCAGGATCGCGTTCTTGCCGGTAAGGCCGATGACCGTCAGCAGGCCGACCTGGAAGAACACGCCGTTCTCGAACCCGAACCAGTATGCCGCACCCATCGTGCCGAGGACGCCGATCGGCATGGCCAGCATGACGGAAAAGGGAATCGCCCAGCTTTCGTAGAGGGCCGCGAGGCACAGGAAGATCGCGGCGAGCGAAAGCGCGTAAAGGAGGGGCGCCGAGCCGCCGGATTCCTGCTCCTCCAGCGACAGCCCCGTCCAGGCGACGCTGTAGCCGGGCGGAAGCTGGGTGACCAGGCGCTCGATCTCGGCGATGGCTTCGCCGGTGGACACGCCGGGCGCGGGCGATCCCTGGATCTGCATGGCCGGCACGCCGTTGTAGCGGTTGAGCCCCTGCGGCCCGTGTTCCCAGCTCTCGCTGGTGAAGTTGGCGAAGGGCACGAGATCGCCTCCGGCATTGCGGACCCGCCATTTCTGCAGGTCGGACGGGGTCGCCCGGCTGTCAGGCTCACCCTGCACATAGACCCGCTTGATCCGGCCGTTGTCGTTGAAATCGTTCACATAGGCCCCTGCCCAGGCGATATTGAGCGTGGTGCCGACATTGGCGGGCGTCACCCCCACGGCGCCTGCGGCGCGCCAGTCGATGTCGAGCTTGAACTGCGCCGCGTCCTCCAGCCCCGAGGGCCGGGCCGAGGCGATCAGCGGGCTTTGCGCGGCGAGGCCGAGAAGCTGGTTGCGCGCGTTGAGAAGCTGCTCATGCGTCTGGCCGCCCTGTGCCTGAAGGTAGAAGTCGAAGCCCGAGACGTTGCCGAGCTCGATGACCGAGGGCGGCACGATGGGAAAGACCATCGCATCGCGGATGCCCATGAAGGCGGGGAAGGCGCGCCCCGCCACCGCCTGCACCGACTGGCCGGGCGCGGGGCGTTCGTCCCAGTCCTTCATGCGGACGAAGGCAAGGCCCATGTTCTGGCCCTGACCAGCGAAGCTGAACCCGACCACGCCGAACATCGATTCGACGTTCTCGGCCTCGACGCCGGTAAAGTAGCGCTCGACCTCCTCGACCACCGCCTGCGTGCGCTCGGCCGTGGCGCCGGTGGGTGCCTGGATCAGGGTCATCAGGATGCCCTGATCCTCGTCCGGCAGGAAGCCGGTCGGCGTGTTCTGGAACAGGAACACCATGCCGTAGCCGAGTGCGGCATAGACGATCAGCACCCGGACCGGCCGCCGGACGAGATGGCCCACGGTCCCGGCATATCCCCCGGTCAGCTTCTCGAACCCGATGTTGAACCAGCCGAGCGGACCCCGGTGGGTGTGATGCGCGTCCTTGGCCTTGAGGATCGTCGCGCAAAGCGCCGGCGTCAGCGTCAGCGCCACGAGGACCGACAGCGCCATGGCCGACACGATGGTGATGGAAAACTGACGGTAGATGACGCCCGTGGAGCCACCGAAGAAGGCCATCGGCACGAAGACCGCCGACAGGACCAGCGCGATGCCGATCAGCGCGCCGGTGATCTGCCCCATCGACTTGCGGGTGGCCTCGCGCGGGGGCAGGCCCTCCTCCTCCATGATCCGTTCGACATTCTCGACCACCACGATCGCGTCGTCGACCAGAAGGCCGATGGCAAGAACCATGGCCAGCATGGTCAGCGTGTTGATCGTGAACCCCGCCAGCGACAGGATCGCGAAGGTTCCCAGGATGACGACCGGCACCGCCAGCGTCGGGATCAGCGTCGCGCGGAAATTCTGGAGGAAGAGCAGCATCACCAGGAACACCAGCCCGATCGCCTCGAAAAGCGTCTTCTGCACCTCGTGGATGGAGATCTCGATGAAGGGCGTGGTGTCGTAGGGGATGACATAGGTCACGCCTTCGGGGAAATACTGCTTGTACTCCTCGATGCGCTCCTTGACCCGCTCGGCTGTGTCGAGCGCATTGGCGCCCGAGGCGAGGTTCAGGGCCATGCCGGAGGCGGGCTGACCATCGAAGCGGGCGATGGTCGCGTAGTTCTCGGCGCCGATCTCGACCCGCGCCACGTCCTGCAGCAGCACGAGGCCGCCATCGGTCTCGGAGCGCAGCACGATATTGCTGAAGTCCTCGGGCGTCGACAGCAGCGACTGCGCGGTGATGGTGGCGTTGAGCTGCTGGCCCTCGGGCGCGGGCAGCGTGCCGAACGCCCCCGCCGAGATCTGCGCGTTCTGCGCCGCCACCGCGTTCACCACGTCCGAGGGCGTCATCTCGAAGGCGGCGAGCTTGGAGGGGTCGAGCCAGATCCGCATCGCGTATTGCGCGCCGAAGACCTGCGCGCCGCCGACGCCTTCGATCCGGCTGAACTCGTCCACAAGGTTGGAGTTGAGATAGTCGGACAGGTCGGCCTGGTCGAGCCGCCCGTCCTCGGAGATCAGCGCGATCACCATGAAGAAGGAGGAGGACGCCTTTTGCACCCGGACCCCCAGCCGCTGGACCGTTTCCGGCAGGAGCGGGGTCGCCTGGGCGAGCTTGTTCTGCACCTGGACCTGCGCCACGTCGGGATCGGTTCCGGCCTCGAAGGTGAGGGTGATGCTGGCCGTCCCCGCCGATGTCGAGGACGACGACATGTAGCGCATCCCGTCGAGGCCGGTCATCTGCTGTTCGATGATCTGGGTCACGGTGTTGGCGACGGTGTCGGCCGAGGCGCCGGGATATTGTGCGCTGATCCGCACCGAGGGGGGCGCGATCTGGGGATATTGGGCGACCGGCAGCGTGAAGATCGACAGAAGGCCGACCCCCATGATGAGGATCGAGATCACCCAGGCGAAGACGGGCCGGTCGATGAAGAAACGGGCCATGGCGGGCTCCCCGGGTTGAGATCAGTTTCCGGCCGGCGCGGCTGCGGCGGCCGCGCGCTCTTCCGGTGTGACGGTCATCCCGGACGAGACCTTCTGAAGCCCCGCGACGATGATGCGGTCGCCGGGCGCGAGGCCCTCGGTCACGACCCACTGGTTGCCCTGGTCGCGCTGCACGGTCAGTTCGCGGCTCTCGACCTGGTTGTCGGCATTCACCACCATCGCCACGGGCCGGCCCCGCCGGTCGCGCGTCACACCTTCCTGCGGGGCGAGAATCGCATCCTCGACCACGCCTTGCGGCATCACGACCTGGACATACATGCCCGGCAGGAGAAAGCTGTCGGGGTTGGGGAATTCCAGCCGCAGCACGATCACGCCGGTCTGTTCGTTCACATGCGGTTCGGCGGCGGCGAGGATGCCCTTGTGTTCGTATTCCCCGCCATCGGCGAGGCGCAGCGTCACGGTCGCGTTCTCGTCCCTGGCCATTTGCTGACCGGAGCGGCGCCAATGGAGAATCTCGGCGGCCGATTGCGTCACGTCGACATAGACCGGGTCGAGCTTGCGGATCACGGTCAGCGCCGCGGTCTGCCCGGCGGTCACGAGCGCGCCCTGCGTCGTCTGGCTGAGGCCGACCGTCCCCGAGATCGGTGCGCGTATCGTCGTCCGGTCGAGGTCGATCGTGGCGGCCAGCACCTGCGCCTCGGCCACCTTGACCGCCGCTTCGGCCACGTCGCGGGCCGCGACCGCGTTGTCCACGGTCTGCTGGCTGGTCACATTGCGGTCGAGCAGTTCCTGCTGGCGCGTCGCCTCGCGCTGCGCGGCGCGGACCTGCGCCTCGGCCTGGGCGAGGCCCGCCTCCGCCGCGGCCTTCGCGGCCTCGTAGCTTGCCGCGTCGATCCGGTAGAGCGGCGCGCCCTGTTCGACCGGCCCGCCCTCGTCGAAGAGCCGCTCGGTCACGATCCCGCTCACCTGCGGGCGCACCTCGGCGAGGCCCGATGCGGCGACGCGGCCCGGAAGCGTCGAGGTAAGGATCACGTCGCTGGCCTCGAGCGTCACCACGGTGACCGGCATCGGCGGGGGCTGGTTGCCCTGTTCCTGGGCTCTCGCCGGCAAGGCCGCCGCAAGCGCCATCGCCACGGCGAGGATCGGAAGGGGGGAATGGAGGACAGACACGGCAAGCTCCGGCAGGATACGTCCGCCGCGGCGGCGGATCGACGGGATTCGGAATAAGGAAACTGGATAGTTTTGTAAAGTTCGGATAGGTTGTCGGGGCGGATTCCCTTTGGGGAGACTACACGGGAGGGTGGCTGGATGCCCGAAAATTCGGCAGATTGCGGCGGCGGCAAGACGCGCAGGCGCGGCCGGCCGGTGCAGATGGACCCCGCCGAACGCGAGACGCTGGTGCTCGATTGCGCGATCGAATTGCTGTCGGAACGCGGGCCGGACGATGTGACGATGGCCGACATCGCCCGGCGGGCCGGTATGTCGAAGCGGACGCTCTACGCGCTTTACCGCAGCCGCGAGGAACTTTTGGGCGCGGGGCTGCAACGGATCGGCAAGACGCTGTTCCGTCCGCTCGCACCCGAGGAACGCGACGCGTCCCTTGAAGAGCGGCTGCGCATCCTGCTGAGCTTCGACACAAAGATGGAAAACCCCTCGGTCCCGCTCGAGATGCTGCGCGTCGTCATCGCCGAAGCGCGCAACTACCCCGAGATGAGCCGAAGTCTGAGCCGCACCGGCCCCGGCCAGGTCTGCGACATGCTCTGCGCCGAACTGGCCGGCGCAGTCGAGGCGGGTGAGATTGCCCTCGACCCGGACGACATCCCGGCCTCTGCGGAGCTTCTCGTGGACATGGTGGTCGGCAACACCATCCCCTGCCTGCTCGATCCCGAACGCCTGCTGCGCCTGCCGGAGGAAAACGCCGCCCGCAGGGACAGGGCGATCGCGATCTTCCTGAACGGGGTCCGCGCGCGCGAGAACGCGGAGGATACCGGCAAAGGGCGCGTTCAGGCCCGGTCTGCGGCAGAGGTTTCGGGATCGCCCGCATCGTCGAAGAGGTAAAGCTGGCTCACGTCTCTTTTGCCGACCTGTCCGCGTCCTGCCTGCCGAAGAAGTCGAGATAGTGCTTCTCTAGCTGGTCGATGACATGCGACCGCTTGGCGTAGGAACGCTCAAGCCGGATGGTGAGGTGGTTCATCACCGGAAACCCGTCCGCCTCCAGATAGGCCCGTTCGCCCGCGACCATGCTGCCCTCGACCAGGACGGCGACGCAGAGATTGGCGGTGACCGCCTGATGCTGGGCAAAGACGCTGCGACACACGCAGACCGGCCGGTAGCGGCGGTTCATGGCCTCCAGCGCCGCGACGAGCGGCAGTTCGTCCTGGTTGCGCTCGTCCCAGACCGCGACGGGCAGGGGATCGACCTTGCTCAGATCGACCGCCGCAGGCCCCACGACGACGAGCCGGTCGGTGAACGCCACGGGCCCGCGCGTGGGGCAGTTTCCCTCGGTCACGAAGGCGAGGTCGACCGACCCGTTGGCGATCCGCCGCGACAGGCCGAGGGAATCGTCGATCACGATGCTGATCGTGCCCTGCGGGAGAAGCTTCGCGAACTCGGTCATGACGTCCTTCAGGATCCGGTTCACATAGGCATCCGCCACCCCGACGACGACGATCCCCTCGAACGCCTTCCGCCGGAACAGCGCCATCGTCTCGTCGTGCATGTCCACGATCTCGCGCGCGGGCCGCAAGAGCGCCTTGCCGTATTCGGTGAGCGTGACCGGAGTCGCGCTCCGGTCGATCAGGGGCTGGCCGAGCAGCTCTTCGAGCCGCCTGACCTGCTGGCTCACGGCGGATTGCGTGCGGCCGACGATCTGAGCCGCGGCGGTGAACCCGCCGGAATCGGCGATGGCGAGGAACGTGCGGTAGAGTTCCGTGTCCATTAGCGTTCCTTATTGGGTGCATACGAACAATTTGTTTGATATTGACCGGCCGATCAATCAAAACTTGCCTACGTTCAGACCGGACGACAGCCACATGGAGTGTATTTCGGCACTTGGCAGTCCGGTCGGAGCGTGGCGACTGAAGCAACCAAGGACTTTCGACCGAGACTATAGCACGAAAGAGCTTTTCAGCTCTAAGTAATTGTTTTGTCTATGTTGCCATGGGCCGGTGGGTTTTCCGGCGTCGTGGCAGTGCGGTGGCGCGCGAGATTTGCCTCATGCCGATCCCGGTCGGCCGCGCCACCACCCATCCCCGATGCCGGACCGGCCGGATCAGGTCGGCACCGCGCGTGAACGGCGGTCGCGCCTTGCCGTGGCCGCACGAAAGGAAACGGCATGCAGAACGTTAATGCAAACGCAGCAATTTCGCGGCATGACACTTCGTCCCCGGCCGTGATCCCGCCCGCGAACAGGGCCCGTCGTCCGCTCATCCTTATCAAGGGTGGCGCATCGGCCCGCTTTCCGGACGCCTTGCCCGAAACCTCCACGGCCCCCGGCCGCCGCGGCGGACCCGTCGCCGCCTGTCTCCGCCTGATGCACACCGTCATGATGAACCGGACGGCGCGGAAGGTTGCCCGGATTGGCCGGCTGGCCGAAGCCGAGATGGGCTATCTGAGCGATCACATCCTTCGGGATATCGGGCTGCCCCGGGGCCGGAATAGCCGCGATCCGAGATTCTGATCAACGGTTCAGGCGGCAAGCCGCTTCCCCATGAATGAAAAGGAATGGACCATGTCCGTCACCTCCCTGGCATATGAACAGCCTGTTGCCGGCCCGGCACCGGTCGTCCAGATCGACGTCGGCTCGTTCCTCGCGCTCATGAGCATGGTCGCGAGGCATGTCGACCTCACCTCCGTCCAGCGGCAGCTGGCGACGAAAGCCAGCCCGGTTGCGGGAAACGTGACCGCGTTCAAGGGCGCATCCGCCGCCGGCCGCGCCGATCCGCACCCCGTCGCGGCAGCAGGGTCGGGCGACGCGCCGGAGGCCGCCCTGGTGAACATGCTGATCGGCGCGTTCGCCCCGACGGCCGGCACGGGGTCTCCGGATGTCGTGCCGCTCGCTCCGCCCGCACGGCCGCAGGTCCATCCATTCGGCAAGACCTGGCTGCATGTCGACGCGGCGAAGCTGGTCGATGCCGACGGGAGCGAGATACCGTTGACGGCGATGGAGTTCCGGCTGCTGAAGCTCTTCGCCGAGAATCGCGGCCGCGTGCTCAATCGCGACCAGATCCTCGAAGGGGCGCATGACCGATCCTGGGATCCGTTCGACAGGTCGATCGACATCCGCATCTCGCGCATCCGCAGGAAGATCGAGCACAACCCGCAAAAGCCCGAGGTGATCCGCACGGTGCGCGGTATCGGCTACATCTACGATCCCGCGTGACGCGCAGGGCCGCCTTGCCGATCCTTGATAAAAGTCAAATGGCGATTGTCAAAGTCATGTCATGCTCGGCTTTAACGTTGCCGACTGAGTGGCGGATGGCCACGACGGCGCATCTCTAGTTACCGGGCGAGGACCGGCATCTCCGGTCGGCGGTGTGACCTTCCCGACAGGGCAGCTACCGCGGAGATGCCGGAGGTTACGAACGAACAGTGATCGATCATACGGATAGGCGCCCGCATCGTTTCGGGAGCGGGACGTGACTTTTCCAAGAAGGCGCTTGAGCGAACCTCAGAGGGGGGAAGGTGAATGGACGACACTGAGACAAAGGCAAACCGGCCGGCGCAAGGGCAACCGCCCGAGCGCATACCCTTCATGCAGCAGGTGCTGGACAACCCGTTCCTGCTCTTGTTCCTCGGGATCACCATCCCGACGGTGCTCTATCTGGTCTGGGGCGTGATGGAAGTCGCCTCGGTCCCGGTATTCGAGTGATCGCTTAGCGGGAAGGGCGAGAAAATGGCCATCAATCCTCCGTCAAACCGCCTGTGGTGGAAGGAGCCGATCCACGGCATCGAGCTGGGCTGGATCGTCATCGCCTTCCTCTGGGGGCTGTTCATGTTCTTCTTCATGATCGCCTGGCACTTCATCGGCAATCAGAACCTCTCGAGCGAGACCTACCGGATCCGACCCGAGGCGTATCAGGAGAAGGTCGAGGCCTTCGCCGAGGAATTCCAGGCCACGGACGCCGCCGGAGAACCGCTCGAGGAAGACGGCGTGCCGGTGGTGCGCCCGCCCGTGGGCGGCGATGCCTATATCCTTGCCCGCCTGTGGGAGTTCTGGCCGATCCTGGAACTGAAGAAGGGCGAAAGCTACCGGATCCACATCTCGTCTGCGGACTGGCAGCACGGCTTTTCGATGCAGCCCACGAACATCAACATCTCGGTTCATCCCGGCTACGAGCATGTCATCACCCTGACGCCGACCGGCAGCGGGGATTTCGGCATCGTCTGTAACGAATTCTGCGGAATCGGACATCACACGATGACCGGGCGCATCCGCGTCGTCGAGTGAGGGAGGAAAGGCAATGACAACGGTTGATCACGGCGCCGTCCCGGCCGCAGGCGCAGATGCGCAATACCGCATTTGCCGGTTCTCCGGCCTGCGGATCGAGTCGAACGCGGAAAGGCTCATCAAGGTCAACGCGGTGGCCGCGGTGCTGTTCCTGGCGCTCGGCGGCCTGATGGGGCTCATGGTGGCGCTGACCCGCTGGCCGGCGGTGCAACTCCTGCCGGCCGAATGGTTCTACTTGGTTCTGACCGGGCACGGCGCCAACGTGCTCCTGTTCTGGATCATCTTCTTCGAGATCGCGGTGCTCTACTTCGCCTCGGCGGTGATCCTGGGATGCCGGCTTGCCGCGCCGCGGATCGCCTGGCTCGGCTTCGTGCTGATGGTGGTCGGCGCGGTGATGGCGAACTACGCCGTGCTGCGCGGCGATTCCACGGTGATGTTCACCTCGTATCCGCCGATGCAGGCGTCGCAGTGGTTCTATCTTTCGCTGATCATCTTCGCGGTCGGGGCGCTGGTCTCGGTGATGATCTTCTTCGCGACGCTGGTCGTGGCGAAGGCCGAGAACACCTATGACGGCTCGGTGCCGCTCGTCACCTTCGGGGCGATCACCGCGGGCATCATCGCGGTCTTCACCCTGGCCTCGGGCGCGATCATCCTGATCCCGACCTGGCTCTGGTCGCTGGGCCTGATCTCCAACATCGACACGCTCATGTACAAGGTCGTGTGGTGGGGGATGGGCCATTCGAGCCAGCAGATCAACGTCTCCGCCCATGTCTCGATCTGGTATGCGATCGGCGCGATGGTGGTGGGCGCGAAGCCGCTGTCGGAAAAGGTCAGCCGCATGGCCTTCTTCATGTACATCCTGTTCCTGCAGCTGGCCTCGGCCCACCACATCCTGGCGGAACCGGGCATGTCCTCGACCTGGAAGATCGTGAACACGAGCTACATGATGTATCTCGCGGTCATGGGGTCGATGATCCACGGGCTGACCGTTCCGGGCGCGATCGAGGCGGCGCAGCGGCGCAACGGCTTCACCCGCGGCGCGTTCGAATGGCTGCGCAAGGCGCCCTGGGGCAACCCGGCCTTCGCGGGCATGTTCCTCAGCCTGGTGATGTTCGGCTTCATCGGCGGCATCTCGGGCGTCGTTCTCGGGACCGAGCAGCTCAACGTCCTGATGCACAACACGATCTACGTCCCCGGCCATTTCCACGGAACGGTCGTGGCGGGCACGACGCTGGCCTTCATGGCGATGACCTATCTCGTTGTGCCGCTGATCTTCCAGCGCGACATCCTCTGGCCGGGTCTTGCCAAATGGCAGCCCTTCGTCTTCGGCATCGGCGCCGGCGGCATCTCTCTCTTCATGATGGGGGCGGGGACGCTCGGCGTGCCGCGCCGGCACTGGGACATCTCGCTTGCCGACGCCGCCCATCCGTTCGAGTTTCCGGCTGCGGCCTATCTGATGATGGGGCTGAACGGAATCTCGGCGCTGCTGGCGGCCCTCGGCGGGGTGATGTTCATCGTCATCGTCGTGGGCTCGATCCTTGCCGGACCGCGACTGGACCGGGCCGGCGCGAAGCTGACCTTCCCGCTGCACGACAAGAGCCGCGAGGCGGTGTCGGAATACGGCAGCCACGGCACCCTGAAGCTGCCCGGCACGCTGATCCTGGTCGGGATCTTCTTCGCCAGCTTCGTGCTCTACTACTTCGTGAACTGGAAGTATCTGTCGGAACTCTGGCTGTTCCGCTGATGCTGCCCGCCCTACAACCCGGAGCGTGCCCATGACCGCTGCCCTGACAATGACGGCTTCGATCCTCAAGCTCAGGATCGGTTCCTTCGTGGCCCTCGCCGCCCTGGTCGGCATCGTCACGGGCGGCGGCGAAATGCGCTGGGTCGAGGCCGCCGTCTTTACTCTCGCGGTGCTTGGTGCCTCGGGCGCGGCGGGGGCCTTCAACCACTACTTCGAGCGTGACAGCGACCGGCTGATGGCGCGCACCGCGCTCAGACCCTTTGCCAGCGGCCGGCTCAAGGCGGGGCCGATCTGGCCCGTGACCTTCACGCTTCTTCTCGTCGCCTCGCTGGTCATGGCGTGGTCGGTCGGCGGTTCGCTTGCCACGCTTTTCGTCTTTCTCGGCGCCTTCACCTACGGCGTCGTCTACACCCTCTGGCTCAAGCGGCGCACGGTCTGGAACGTCGTGATCGGCGGCGCGGCGGGGAGCTTCGCGCTCCTCGCCGGCGCCGCCGCCGCCGCGCCGCAGTTCGGGCCGAGCCTGACGCCCGTTCCGATCCTGCTTGCGGCGATGCTCTTTCTCTGGACGCCGCCCCACTTCTGGGCGCTGGCCGCGGCGAAGGGCGAGGATTATCGCCGCGCCGGTATCCCGATGCTGCCGGTCGTCAGCGAGCCAGAGATCTGGGGGCCGGTGATCTTCAGCCACGTCATCGTGCTGGTGCTTCTCTCGTTCGGACCGCTCCTCTTTGGCCTCGGCCCGATCTACGGTGTCTGTGCCGCGATCGGCGGCGCGCTGTTCGTCCAGAAAAGCTGGGTGCTGATGCGCCGCCCCGACCGCCGCACGGCGATGGCAGCGTTCCGTGCCTCGCTGGTTCATTTCGCGCTGGTATCGACGGGCGCGCTGCTCGACGGGGCCGTACGATGGCTCCCTTGAGGGCGCTTGCCATCGTACTGCTCGGGATTGTCACACCCTCTGCGGTCTTGGCGGCATCGGGAAAGCTCGATGCCGAAGTCGCCTACGAGGAAAGCCAGGCCGCGATCGGCAACCAGACCGCCGATCACGTCTTCACCGACCACCGCGGCCGGACGCTTGCGCTTGCGGACCTGCGCGGAAAGCCGGTGGTCGTGGCGCTTGTCTTCACCAGTTGCGCCACCGTTTGCCCGCTGACGACGGACCATCTCCGCGACGCGATAGTGGCCGCGCAGAAGGCCGTCGGCGGCGACGCCTTCACGACCCTGACCTTCGGGTTCGATGCCTCGGGCGACCGGCCGGCGCAGCTTGCGGGCTTCGCCGGCACACACCGGCTGCTCGAGGTGCCAAACTGGCTGATCGCAAGCGCCGATCCGGCCACGACGGAGGCCTTCCTGAGCGAACTCGGCTTTTCGTTCCGCACGGCGGCCGGCGGTTTCGACCATGTCACCCAGACCACGATCCTCGACGCCGGGGGCCGCGTCTATCGGCAGGTCTATGGTGATACCTTCCCCTTGCCCGTGCTGATGGAGCCGCTGAAGGAGCTTGCGCTCGGCACGGTTACCCGCTCGGTGGCGCCGGCCGATCTGTGGGACCGCGTCGCCTTCCTCTGCACCGTCTACAACCCGCTGACCGGCGCCTACCGCTTCGACTACGGCATCTTCTTCGGCATCTTTTTCGGGGCCGTATCGCTGATCCTGACAGGGTTCGTCATCGTCCGGCTCTGGCTCGAGCGGCGGCGCGCGCTGAAGACCTCGCAAAGCGGGACGGCATGATGCGGGACATCTTGCGGCGCGGCTTCGACCGGGTCGAGCGCGGGCTCGACCGGCTGTTCGGCGCCGACTGGAACCCGCTCGGGCAGCTTGGCCCGCTGGGCTGGTTCCTGTTCTGGATCGTCGCCGCCACCGGCATCTACCTTTTCATCTTCTTCGACACCGGGGTTACGGCCGCCTACGACTCGGTCGCCTGGCTCAGCCGCGATCACTGGTGGCATGCCGGGCTGGCCCGCAGCCTGCACCGCTATGCCTCGGACATGATGGTGGTGGTGATGTTCGTCCACCTCGTGCGCGAATGGGCGATGGACCGCTACCGCGGCAAGCGCTGGTTTTCCTGGGTCTCCGGCGTGCCGCTGATCTGGTTCGTCTACCTGTCGGGCATCACCGGCTACTGGCTGATCTGGGACAAGCTGGCGCAATACGTGGCGCTGACCACGACCGAGCTTCTCGACAGCCTCGGCATCTTCGCCGAGCCCATCGCGCGCAACTTCCTTGCCCCCGACACGCTCTCGGGGCGGTTCTTCACGCTGATGGTGTTCCTGCACATCGCGATCCCGCTGCTGCTGCTCCTGCTGATGTGGATCCACATCCAGCGCATCACCGAGGCCCGAACGTCGCCGCCGCGCGGCCTGGCCCTGATCACGTTGGTCGGGCTCGTCTTTGCGTCCCTTGCGCTGCCCGCCAATCTCGAAGCGCCGGCCGATCTGGCCACCGTGCCGCAGCGGGTCGGGCTCGACTGGTTCGTCCTGTCGCTCTACCCGGTGATCGAGAGCGTTCCACCCGGCGTGATCTGGGCGGGCGTCCTCGTCTTTACCGTGCTGCTGGTCGGGCTGCCCTGGATGCCGCCCCGGCGTGAAAGCGGCGCGGCGCAGGTGTTTCTCGATTTCTGCAACGGCTGCACGCGCTGCGCCGAGGACTGCCCCTATGCCGCGATCACGATGGTGCCCCGGACCGACGATCTGCCCTTCAGCCACCAGGCCGAGGTCGACCCCGCGCGCTGCGTCGCCTGCGGCATCTGCATGGGTTCGTGCCCGTCGTCGTCCCCGTTCCGCCGCTCGGGCGATCTCGTCACCGGCATCGACCTGCCCGAACGACCGCTTGCCACGCTGCGGGCCGAGGTGATCGAGGCAGGCGCGGCACTTTCGGGGCCGGGGCGCGTGCTGACGCTGGGTTGCGCCCATGCGGCAAGCGCAACGCCCGTGCCGGGGCGGGTGGTGCTGCCGTGCGTGGCGATGGCGCCGCCCGCGCTCATCGACTTCATCATCTCGCGCGGGCTGGCCGACGGTGTCGCGGTCGCCGGTTGCGCGGCCCGCGATTGCTACAACCGGCTCGGCATGGCCTGGACCGAGGCCCGTTTCTCCCGCGAGCGCGATCCGCAGCTGCGCCGTCGGGTGCCGCGCGAGCGCCTCCTGACCGTCTGGGCGGGGCCGAGCGAGGGTGCGCGGCTTGCAGAGGAACTCGCAGCCTTCGGCAATCGTCTCTCTTCCCTCGGGCCCTACGAGAATATCCGCCCGATAGATGCGGACGAGGTCGCGCATGCCGAAGCGACAGCGCGGCGGGCGGGGGGTGCGGGACAATGAGGATCGGCATCGACTGGCGCCGCCGCTGGCGGCATCTTGCGACGGGCAGCGCCGCGATGATCGCGCTGATGCTCGGCGTTGCGCGGCTCTCTGCCTGGCCCGAGTGGCAGAGTCTGGGCGAGAGCGACGCGCTGCTGCGGCTTAGTTTCGCCCATAGCGGCGCCCGCAACTGCCGCGCCCGCACGGATGAGGAGCTGGCCGCCCTGCCGCGCAACATGCGGACGGCCGAGGTTTGCGACAGGCGCCGCGCCCCGGTGGAGATCGAATTCGATCTCGACGGGCAGACGGTCTTTGCCGCAGCCCTGGCGCCAAGCGGGCTTTCCGGCAGCGGCCCATCGCGGCTCTACCGGCGCTTCGTCGTGTCGGCGGGCGATCACCGGGTCGCGGTGCGGATGCGCGACGATCCGGCGGCGGCAGGTTTCACCCAGCAAGCCGCCTTCGATCTCAAGCTCGACCCGGCCGACAGCGTCGCCATCGACTTCGACGCCACGGCCGGCCGGTTCTACCTGCACTGAGCGGAAGGAAAGACCCATGGCCCCGATCGCATGGAAACCCCAATACAGTGTCGGCGATCCCGCCGTCGATCACGAACACCGGGAACTCGTGGACCTGGTCAACACCGCCGCGGCCGCGATCCTCGATGGCCGGCCCGACGCGGACATCGAGCGCTGTCTCGGCGATCTGATGCGCGCCATCACGGCCCATTTCGCCCATGAGGAAACGCAGATGAAGCGCGCCGGTTACGCGCAGTACCAGCCGCACAAGGACGATCACGAACGGCTGCTCGATTCCCTGCGGGACATCATGGACAGTGATCCGGCGGACAGGAACGTCACCGCCGAACGGCTGACGGAGGTGCTTGAAGCCTGGTTCATCGACCACTTCCGCACCCATGACGCCCGTCTGCACCGGCAACTCGGACCGCATGATCACTGATCGCGGCCCGTTGGTCTTGCCGCAAGGTTCAGTGTTGACGGGCACGTTATGCCAGATCGTAGCACAAGGGCCGAAGGGCTCGGACGAAAACACGGGCCCCGACGGCGATCAATTCATCAGGAAAGTCGAAGTCCGGATTGTGCAGACTCGGGCTGCCGGTGCCGGAGCCGAGCAGGAACATCGCTGATTTGGAGTGGCTCCGGAACCGCCCGAAATCCTCGGACCTGCGCATGGGCAATTCAGCAATTGCGCGCGGAACGCCCTCTGCCTGCAAGGCATCTTCCAGCCGTCGTGCGGCATCGGGGTCGTTTTCACAGTGGTGAAATACGTCGTGGTAGGTGACGGCGTGTTTCAAACGCGACCTCGCAGAAGCCTGCGCCACGGCTTGTTCGGCGCGCGCGACAAGCGCGGTCATCGCTTCGTCCTTTTCGGCCTTCAGGGCTGTTAGCGGGTCGGACGGTTGTTCGAGGCGGGCCGGATGGCGCCGGAGATGATCTCTGTCATCAAGCGCAACAACTACGGCAAGGCGCTCGACATCGCGCGCAAGGCACGCGACATGCACGGCGGCAACGGCATATCGGCGGAATTCGGTGTGATCCGGCACATGGTGAACCTTGAGACCGTCAACACCTACAAGGGCACCCACGACGTCCATGCCCTGATCATCGGCCGGGCTCAGACCGGTCTCCAGGCTTTTTTCTGACGGAGCCCCGGAACCGGGAAGGTACGAGCGCCGGCCAAGCGCGTGATCGACGACAACGTGAAGGTTCGTGTGAAAGCGGAGGGATCGGGTGTCGATCACGCCAAAGTCAAGATATTCGTGAGCCCCTCCGACGACATTGCCGCCGATGAGGCGATCCGACTGAAAGCGGCCGGCAAGCCCGAAGAAACCGTCGCCGCCGCTGGCCGTCGCCGGGATTGCTGCAAGGATCGTCGAGCATGATCATGACAGGCCAGGGCGCGTCATCGTCGGGCGCCTGCGCCTGCGCCTGCCGCGAGGCGATCAGATCCGAAAAGAAGTGGCGTACCGGCCGGGAGATCCGTGACGGGTATCAGCCTTCGGTCACGTCGGTGATCCAGGACCGTGCGGCAACGGCGCGCGGAAATCCAAGCGGGCCAATTGCCAGGAGCGCGACCTGCTCCATGTCTGCCGCCGACACACCGTCGGCCTCGGCGCGGCGGGCGTGCGAATGTACCGCCCCTTCGGACCCGGTACCGATCGCCAGGGCCAGCTTGACCAGCCGCCGTTCCCGCGCCGAAAGCGACCCTGCCTTGGCGGTGGCCTCTCCCAGGTTTGTGTAGGCTGTCCAGACATCGGGGTAGTCCCGCGCGATGTCTCCGGCGCCTCCGGGCAAGTCTTGTGTCATGCTGTGGCCTCCTTCAAGTCTCGGTAGTCAAATCAGGGTGCGGTGGAACGGTCTTGCATTCAAGGCTCACTTCGCCGTCACCGAAAGGCGGCACCGGGCGCGATCACAATTTAGCCCCCCAGGGCGGACATGTGACGCCGCAGGGCAGGGGTGCCGATGCGGTCGGCGTCAAAGCGGTGGCTTTCCGGCTTGGCCGCCAGCGCCGCGCGGATGCAGGACAGGGCGGCGTGGTCCGACTGGCGAAAGGCCGCACGCAGATCGACCGAGCCTTCGGCGCCCATGCAGGTGTAGAGCCTGCCCGTGCATGACACCCGAACGCGGTTGCAGAGCGCGCAGAAATTGCACGACATGGGCGAGATCAGCCCGATACGCCCCCCGGTTTCCGCCACCCGCATGTAGCGGGCCGGTCCGCCCGATCTGTGCCGGTCCGGTATCAGCGTCCAGCGCCGGGACAGATCGCCGGTCAGATCGCGCAGCGACAGCGCTGTTTCCGCCCGGTCGGTTCCGGTGTCGCCCAGCGGCATTTCCTCGATCAGCGTCAGGTCCATGCCGCGTGTGTGGGCAAAGTCGATCAGGTCATCGACCTCGGCTTCAAAGGCGCCCCGGCTGGCGACGGCGTTCAGTTTCACGTGCAGCCCGGCGGCCTGCGCCGCCTCGATCCCCGCCAACACCATACGAATGTCGCCCATCCGGGTGACCGCGCGATAGCGCTCCGGGTCCAGCGTGTCGAGCGAGACATTGACCCGCCTGACCCCACAGGCGGCCAATGTTTCGGCATGGCGCGCCAGAAGCGTGCCATTGGTGGTCAGCGTCAGCTCATCCAGATCGCCGCTCTGCACATGGCGCGACAGATCGCGAAACAGGTCCATCACGTCGCGACGCACGAGGGGTTCGCCGCCGGTCAGGCGCAGCTTGCGCACGCCGTGCCGGATGAACAGCGCCGACAGACGGGCGAGTTCCTCGAAATCCAGCACGTCCTTGCGCGGCAGGAAGGTCATCTTTTCGGCCATGCAATAGGTGCAGCGCAGGTCGCAGCGGTCGGTGATCGACAGACGCAGGTAGGTGACGGTGCGACCGAAGGCGTCCACAAGCGGGGCCGGGTTTGCATCAAGCGGCATGGCGGTTCTCGTGGATATGATCCAACCAGTCACAGACTGCCTGCGCCCGCATCGGCAGGGTGCAGGCAATGTCCCCCCCAAAGGCATCCCATGCGTCGGCGTAGGTCGGACGCAGCGCGGTCAGAACCGGTATGTCGCGGGCGACCGCCGCGCCGATCAGATCGCGAAAGCCGCGGCCTTCGCTTTCGCCTCGGCCGAACCGGTTGAGGATCAGCAGATCGGCGCCCTGATCCAGTTCGCGTTCCAGAAACGCCGCGCAATCGGCCAGCGCACCGGGATGCAGGCGGCACCCGCGCGATCCATTGCCCAGCGGTTGCGAGATGCGGAAAACCCGGTTTGAGCCGATCGTCGTCAGGTCCATGTCCGCGCAGTGGCATTCCCCGGTAGCGAGGCCGCGCGACTGCAGCGCGCCGCGGACGCGAAAGCCCCGTTGCGAGAGCCGCGCCGCCACGGTTGCGAGGCAGCCGTCGATATCGCCGGTTTCAAACGGAATGGCCGCGAGAGGAAAGGAAAGGGTCATCGGAGCCTCACGTGCGGAAGGGGCGCGGGCTGGCGCCGCCGCGGACAGGCACGGTGCAGTCGCGCTGCCGTGCGGCATGGTGTCGGGTTGCGGGCTGGATCTGGGCTAGAGCAATGGCCACGGCCTTTGGAGTGGACATCGGGTCCGACTGGCCGATGCGGGGATCGTCACAGGCGCAGCCCCGGGAATGGAAATCGCCGTCCATCGTGCCCTCCTGAACTGGCCACGTCGAAAGGAAGCGAGGCGCCCGACCACTGGTTGGGCCGGGCGCCCGGAACCGACTACATGGCGTCTGCGGCATTCTCCATCAGGTATTCCATGACAAGCGCCTTCTCGGATTCGTCAAGGCCGGCCCGTTCGAACATCGACGGGGTGATGCCCTTCCACTGCTGCTGCGTGTAGTGGGTCACCTCGCGCGGCGCATGGCAGACGGTGCAACGTTCGAAGAACATCTTTTCGCCCGGCGTCATGTCGGCATAGAGCGCCTCGGTCAGGGCAGACAGCCGGTCCGACCCAACGCTGTCGTCATCGACCTCGGCGACTTCCATGTCGTCGATGATCGCAGGCGGATCGTAGGCCGTGTTCGGCCCTTCGGGATCCTCGCATTTGCGCATCTCGACCAGGACGGTGTTCGCCGATGTCGCCTGGCTGAAGCCCGAAGACGGCTGCGTCGAAGTGAGGAAGTTGACCAACCCCGAGTTGCAGCGGCCCTTGCTGTCCAGTTGCGGCCAGCCGCCTTCGTAGATGGAAACCACGCCCGGCATGATGCCGTCGCTGACGACGGCGCCGGCGATGACGGTGCCGCGCTCGTTGTAGAGCTCGACAAGATCGCCATCCTCGATGCCGCGATCCGCAGCGTCCTGGGTGTTGATCCGCACCGGTTCACGGCCCTGCACCATGTAAAGCGCGCGCAGCCGCTCCGAGTTGGCCATCTGGCTGTGCAGACGATACCACGGGTGCGGCGAGACGACATGAAGCTGGCCTTCGCGCGCACTGCCCAGGTATTCATGCTTGGGCATCCAGACCGGCATGCCGGGGCAGTCGTCGATGCCGAAGTTCGCGATGTTTTCGCAGAACATTTCGATCTTGCCGGATGCGGTGTGCAGCGGGTTGCCCTCGGGGTCTTCGTAGAAGGCACCGTGGCGTGTCCACTTGCGGGCCTCTTGCGGTACCGGCATCCGGGCATAGCCCTTTTCCCAGAACTCGTCGAATGGCACATTCAGGGCCGCGCCGGACGCTTCATAGGCCAGCCTGATGTGATACATCTTGTCTTCGCCTTCGGTGAACTGTGTCCAGAGACCCAGCTTGTCGGCAAGCCCTTCGAAGATCTCGTAATCCGGCAGGCTGTCGCCCACGGGCTCGATCACCTTCTTCATGGCGTAGACCTTGTCGTTGGAATAGGTGCCGCCCATGCTGATGTCATCCTGCTCCAGCGTCGAGGAGGCGGGCAGCACGATATCGGACCAACGGGTTGCCGCCGTCCACCAGACATCGACGCAGACCACCGTATCGACCTTGTTCAGGGCGCGGATCAGCCGGTTGGTGTCCTGCTGGTGCGACATGAAGTTGTTGCCCGAGTTGAACACCATCTTGATGTCGGGATAGGTGTTGGTCTGGCCGTTGTAGAAGAACTCCTTGCCGGGGTTTTCCAGCGCCTCGGTGATCCGCGACGCGGGCACGATCTTCTTGACGAAGTTGCGGCCCTGGCTCATGCCGATCGGCACCTTGTTGCCGCCTTGCGGCATGCCGCCGTTGCCGTAGTGCCAGCTGAAGCCGACACCTTGACCCGGCTTGCCGATCTTGCCGGTCAGCGCCTGGAAGTTGACGATGGACCAATAGGCCATTTCGCCATGCTGGGCGCGTTGGATGGCCCAGGATCCGGCGATGGAGGTTTTCGACGTGGCGAACAGCTCGGCCAGTTCCTTGATCTTCGCCTCGTCGATGCCGGTGATCCCGGACGCCCAGGCGGGCGTTTTCGGTGTGCCGTCGGTGTCGCCCTTCACATAGGCGATCCATTTGTCGACTCCGACGGTGTACCTGTCGATGTACTCTTTGTCCTCCAGGCCGTTTTCAAGAACGTGATAGGCCATCGCGAGGAAGAGCGCGGTGTCGGTGTTGGGGATGATGCGGACATGATCGGCATCGAGATATTCATCCGACGCGGTGCGCTGCGGGTTGATCGAGACGAACTTGACCCCGGCATCGCGGATTTGCTCCCAAGGGCCATACATCCCGTGGTCGGCCACCGTGTATTCGATGCGGTTGTTCTTGATCGGGTCGCACCCGACCAGAACGAAGACCTCGCTATTGTCGCGGATCGTCTCCCATGCGGACTGAGCCGAATACACTTCCATGTCGCCGAGCACATGCGGCAGCAGAACCTGGCCCGCGCCGGCGGACCAGTCGCCCGCAGTGTTGGTGCAGCCGCCCATGAGATTGATCAGGCGACCCTGAAGCACGTTGGGGCGGAACTGTCCGGCATTGGACCAACCGCCATAGGACGAGCTGAAGATCGCTTCGTTGCCGTGGTTGGTGGCCGTGTCCAGAAGGGCCTTGGCGGTCAGACCCCATGCGGTGTCCCAATCGACCTTGACCCATTCTTCCTTGCCGCGCAGTTCGGGCTTCGTGTCGCCGGTCTTCCAACCCTCGAGATAGGATTTGCGTACCATGGGCGCACTGATGCGAGTCTTGTCGTAGGTGCGGTCCATCACACCGAAGGTCAGCATCTCGGTCGGACGCGCGTCCAGCTGGATCATCGGCGTCAGGCCGACCAGCCTGCCATCGCGCACGACCGCCTCGAACGGGCCGTAGTGGGTGGCATGGAAGATGCGCCCGGAGAAGGAGTTCGGGTCGATGCTGGCCAGGGCCGTGCTGTTCATCAGGGATGTGGCACCGATCGCCGCAAGACCGCCTTGAAGAAAGGCCCGACGAGTTGGAGTTTGGAATGACATATCTTTCGCCTCCGCACGATTGTCGATCTGGCGCAATAATAGGCGGCAGGCTGAACGGCGAGCCTTGATCCGGCGCAATTCCAGTTGTGCGATTTTGTAAAGGAATGTAACAAGACCCATGGCCGGTCACATCGTCATCGTCGAAGATGAGCGCACGTCGCGCATGCGGGTCGCGGCCTATCTGCGCCACCTGGGCTACCGGGTCAGCGAGGCCGAGGATGCCGAGCAGATGGAGGATATCATCGCCTCCGACCCGGCGGAACTGCTGATCGTTGACATCAACCTCGAAGGCAAGGATGGCCTGACCATCACCCGCGAACAGCGGGCGGTGTCGAAGGTGGGCATCATCCTTCTGACAGCGCGCGACGATCAGGTCGACAAGATCGTGGGCCTGGAAATGGGCGCGGATGATTACGTCACCAAACCCTATGACAAGCGCGAGCTGGCGGCGCGGGTCAAGAACCTTCTGGCGCGCATCGGCGATATCGGCAAGGCGCCGGAAAACGACCATCACGTGGATACATTCGGCCCCTGGCGGTTCGACCGCATCCGACGGCGGCTTGTGTCTGCGGTCCGGACGGAAACGCTGTCGCCGCAGGAATTCGCGGTTCTGGTCGCCCTGA
Source organism: Defluviimonas sp. SAOS-178_SWC (assembly GCF_039830135.1). Lineage (NCBI taxonomy): Bacteria > Pseudomonadati > Pseudomonadota > Alphaproteobacteria > Rhodobacterales > Paracoccaceae > Albidovulum > Defluviimonas sp. SAOS-178_SWC. The sequence continues at coordinate 27,178 of NZ_CP156080.1, forward strand.
CGGATCATCCCGGCCTGACGATTCCGCGCACGCGACTGGCGGAAATGATCGGCCGTGATCCCGGACGTTCAGGGGACAGGATCATCGACGTGATCGTCGGCCGGCTGCGCAAGAAGCTGGAGAAAGACCCCTCGAACCCCGACTGGATCCTGACCGAGCACGGCCACGGCTATCACTTCGTCGATCCGGGCACGGAGTGACACAGGCCCACATTGTACGCGGCAGCCCGCAAGATACCGGCGGCGTTCTCAGCCTCATGCTCCATCATGTCGATTGTACCGGCATCACCCTGCATGGTTTCGATTTGCCTGAGCGTCTCGCAAAACGCGACCAGCCCGAAATTGGCGGCCGCCCCCTTGAGCCGATGCGCAGCCTTGCGCCGCGCGTCCCCCTGGCGGTCGCGGATGGCGGCAAGCGCGTTTGGCAGGCCGTCCAGAAAGGCGTCCACGATCTGCCGGGTGGTGTCGTGACCCAAGTCGGCGATATCGTCTTGGAGGATGCGCTCGGGTGCGCGCAAGCTGTCCGCGGCGGCGGCCTCGGAACCGTGCCGCGCCCCCGTTTTCTCTATCAGGTCGGCCAGCGCGCGCGGCGATACGGGTTTCGCCAGGATTCGCGCCACATGCATGCGTGCACGGTTGGCCTGCGTATCTGCGATAGGATGGGCGGTCAGGGCGACGATGCGGGTATCGGCGTTCAGCTGCCGCAACCGCGCCGCGACATCCTCGCCCCGCATGTCGGGCAGGTCGATATCCAGCAACACCAGGTCAAAAGAGTCGCTGGCACAGGCCGCAACCCCGCCTTTGCCGGTTTCTGCCTCGGCAACCTCGCAGCCCAGCCTTTCCAGATAGCCGCGTGCCACCATCCGGTTGACCGCATGATCGTCGATCACCAGCACGTGCAAACCTGCTTCGGCCTGTGGCGTGTCCTCCATCGCGGTGACGATCTGTTCGGGATCGCCTGCCACCAAGGGCACCGTAAACGTGAACCGGCTTCCCAGGCCTGGCTGGCTTTCGACGCTGATCGACCCGCCCAGGGCATCGGCCAGATTGCGTGAGATCGCCAACCCCAGGCCGGTGCCCTCGATGCCCTCGGCACGGGCAGCTTCGCCCCTGCTGTAGGCATCGAAGGCCCGTTCCATCTCCTGAAGCGACATGCCGATACCGGTATCGGCAACGGTAAAGCTCAGAACCGGGCGCCCGGTCTTGGGATCCTCCGCATGATCGACCGTCAACGCCACGCGCCCTGCTTTCGTGAATTTGACCGCGTTGGATATCAGGTTGCCCACGATCTGGCGAATCTTGACCTTGTCGCCAAACAGCACGACGGGCGCGTCCTCGGCCATGTCGATATCGGCGGCCAGCCCCTTTCCGCTCGTCAGACCCAGCAACTGCTGACCCAGCTGCCCGACCAGATCGCGCAGCACGAAATGTACCGGATTGTCACGCGGGGCGGTCACCTCGGCGCTGGCGAAATCCAGAATGTCGTCGGTCAGATCCCGCAATTCGCAGGCCGATCCAAGCGCGATCCGGACCCGTGCGCGGCCGTCGACGTCGCGCAGCTCCGTCTCCAGCAGGCGCAGCATTCCGATCAGACCGTTGAGCGGCGTTCGGATTTCGTGGGTCATGCGGGCGAGGAACTCCGTCTTCTGGGCATTGGCCGCCTCGGCGTCGGTGCGGGCCCTGTCGGCGTCTTTCATCTGCTCCAGCACGTCGCCGGTCCGCGCGATCACGGCGGCTTCCAGATCCGCGCGAAGCGAAGCCGCCTCTGCCAGTCTCCGGCGCAGGACATTCACCGCCTTTTCCATCCGTCCGATTTCGTCATGACCGGAGATCGGGACGGGGGATCCGAAATCGTTTCGCGCGACGTCGATGATGCGGCGCGAGATATTGGCCAACCTGTTGACGACGGTTCTGCGCGCATACACCCACAGCGACAACGAGGTGAGAAGTGAAACCAGCGCAAGGGCCAGCAATCCGTGGATGATGCGCGAGGCCGTGCGGTCGCTCTGCGCGATCAGATCCATGCCTTCGGCCTGAACGGCGATCTGCGCCTGCTTTGCCGTTTCCGATAGCGATATGACCGTTTCCGTCAGGCGCAGCACATCCGCTTCGGCAGCGTCCTGCAAGGACAGGCGCCGCGCTGCCATGTCAATCAAGCCGTCACCGGCAACAATTGGTTCAAGTGCCTCGACCAGGATCCGCGCGGACTGGCGGGCCTGTTCCGACGGTACGAAGACAAGTCGCCTGTCGAGAAACCGCAGATCTCGCGCAAGCATGTCCCGCATGTTTTCAAGCGCTTCGGGGCTGCGCAGTCGATTGACCGCTTGCAGGTTGAGTTTCACGCGGTCGAGCACCCGAACCACCTCGGTTAACCGTTCGAACGCAAAGAAATGGCGATCTGCCAGCGCGTCCAATGTCGGGCGGTTGTCCACCTTCTGATTGCCATAGATGCCCGCGATATCGGCCGTGATCCGCAGCCGGGCCAGATCCATGGCAGATGCAATGACCGCGTCCAGTTCCTCTGCGGTCGTGGCCAGTTCGTTGATCTTGCCTTGTATCGTGTCCGTGGCCTTCCGGGCCTGCTTGGTGTTTGCGGAAATGCGCATGACAATGTCCGCGGCACCCGTTTGCATATCCGGGAAGCTGTGGAGGGCCACCAGCCCGGTTTCGATACTGACGACGGCGCCCCGCAGGGCATCCGTAATCCGGTCGATTTCCTTTTCGCTATCCGCATTCCGCAATGCCGTGACAAGTTGCGGAACAAAGTCTGCCTGACTGCCGATCCGGTTGGCGATGTCCACGGCCGGCAGGTTTTCCTCGATCAGTGTGTTGTGAACATTCACCAGATAGCGATTGACCACCACGGCGGCGGTGCTCACGATGACGGCGAGCAAGCCCATGGCCGTCATGATCTGGATCAGCCGTTTATCAAATCCCGTAGCTCGCATGATGCCAACGTACCGGGCCTTCTTTCACGCGGCAATTCTCGCTGTTGGAATGGGGTCGGGGTTTTCGGCCGCTGCCGATGCCGGCGGAGAACCGGAGGTTTGTGTTCTGGTTCCGCATTTCAAGGACGAATACTGGCTGAGCGTTGCTTACGGGGTTTCCACCGAAGCTGAAACGCTTGGTCTGTCGCCGCGGTTTCTGGAGGCGGGCGGCTATCGGGCGGTTCGCCGCCAGACAGAGCAGATCGCCGCCTGCACCGCCTCCGGCGCCGCTGCAATGGTGATTGGCGTCGTCTCATCGGATGATCCCGAACTGCTTCAGGCCATTTCCGATGCTGCGCGGGTCATTCCTGTGGTGGGTTTCGTGAACGAGAGCCGGTCCACGGCGCTTGCCGGATTCGTTGGCGTGGACTGGCGCGTCATGGGCAGCCGCATCGGGGACTATCTGGCACGGCGGCATCCAAAGGGGCAACCGCCCGTGACGGCCGTTCTGATAACCGGCCCCGAGCAAGCGGGATGGACGGCGCCCCTCGAAACGGGATTGAGGCGATCTCTGGAGAACAGCGCGGTGCGTCTGGCCGCGGTTTACCACGCCGATACCAGCGTGAGAGAGCAGCTGGGCGAGGTCGAGGTAGCGTTGAGCCAATTCGCTGATGCAGATTACCTGATCGGTAGCGCGCCCGCCATCGAAGCGGCCATGGGCCTTGCGGCGACGGGCGCGGTGGCGGATATGCCTGCGCTGGTCGCCACCTATGTCAGCCATTCCGTGCTGCGCGGTTTGACCTCCGGAAAGGTTCGGGCGCTGGCGTTCGATGATCCGATCGCGCAGGGCCGCTTGGCGATGCAGCGGGTTGACGATGTTCTCGCAGGTCGTCTCGGCGAAGAGGGCGAAGCGCTGACCATCGAATTGCTGACAGGGCCCTTCGACACCCCTCAGAACTTCAGACTTTCGCCGCCAGAGTATTTTCCCGCGTCCGAGTGACTGAGTTGTGTGATGTGGTTTCAGCAAGATCCCCCTCGGAGCGGGGCTGATCGCGGTGCCTCTCGCGGTGGAAAACATTGGCGACATTGTGCTTGACGTACCCGCCACTGCCACCCGTCGGGATGCATACCGACGCGCGAGTTTCAGACGAGGCCGCGCGGCCGGCCGTGCAGAATCGCCTGGTCCTTGCGCCGCATAAGGGACGGCGTCCCCGCAGAGCCGGGATCGGACCTGCCTGAGGGTGCCGACCGGCCCGGCACCCGGACCGTCATCCCGCCGATTGCAACGTCCGGCGAAATGGCCATACTGGAGACATGATGACGTTCAGCCTTCATAGGAGGTTCCTGCGCTTCGCAGGATCGTTGCTGAACCGCTCCTGACCCCGGGCGGGACGCGACTTTTGCGTCCGCGTTCCGGGGAAATTCGTGATCCCAGGTCGGATGAAGCACTACCGGTGTGCCCCGCCAGATGCGTTGGTCGGGGGCCGCGTTCAGGTAGGTCGCGCGATCCGGCTTCGTGCAGGCGCGGCTGCGTCGGACGCGCAGCCTTTCCGAGAAGGACAAGGTCATGATGTACCAGGAGCAAACACACTGGAAGGCCGAGGGGCCGGTCAAGGAGCCGGCGGCACAGCGCAAGAGCGTCTTCAGCCGGCTGCTTTCCGCGCCGGTTACGTACTGGCAGCGGCGCAAGGCGATTGCGGCCCTGCATCAACTCAGCGACGCGATGCTCGCCGATCTCGGGATTTCGCGGGGGCTGATCCCGGACATCGTGGACGACCTGATCGCGAGCGGTCTGACCGCCGCGTCGGTGCGCGAGGTGATCACAGACCGGGGGCATCCAGGCCGATAAAGCGCTTGGCTGGCAACGGCGCGGCGGTCGTGACGTTCCAGCACACAGGTTTCCGCGCCCATCCACAGCCACGAAAGGGCGCGGGCCTTGCCCGCAGGTTGCCGTCCGGTTGCCGGGCGGCACCGGCGCTCCCCGCGTTCGACGGCGGCGCGGCCGTCGTCGTCGTCAGGGTCTGAACGGGTGCAGCGCCCGCCCCGGTTCCGCCGGCATTCGGGCCGATGCGGGGCGCGCTTTCGTGCGGATCAGCTCGATCCGCCGATGCGGTGCGACCGAGCCGGCCCGGCGCAGGGCGTCGTCCACCAGGCTGTAGACCTCGTCCCGGCAATCCACGTCGCGGTCGAAGCGGCCGAGCCAGTAGCGAAGGGCATAGGTGATCCCGCTTTCTTCGTAAGCGGTCACACGGACATCCGGGGGCGGATCCTGCTGGATCAGCTTCGCGTCCCTGACCGCTTCAAGCATCACCTTGCGCGCGTCGCCGACCGGCATGGTGTGATCCAGTGTGATCGAAATCTGCGCCCGGTACTGCGGTTTCGGCGCGGAATAGTTGGTGATGCGCTGGCGGGCGATCTGGCTGTTGGGCAGAATCATGTAGGTCGCGTCCCGGGTCAGCAGTCGCGTGGTGCGCCAGCCGATCTCGATGATCTTGCCGCGGGCCAGTCCATCGATGTCGACCCAGTCGCCGATCCGGAACGGCGCCTCGATACCAAGCGCAACCCCCGAGAGCGTGTCGGCCACGACGTTGCGGATGGCAAAGCCGAGCATGGCGAGCAGGAGGCCCGACCCGGCCAGCACACCGGCCGCGCCTTGTCCGGAGAATAGCGCCACCGCCGCCGCCAGGGCGACAAGGAACAGGATCGCCGCGATGATATCCTTCAGGAGCCGCGGGTAGGGCCGCCGCCGTCCGGCCCGGTCGAGCGCCAGCGACAGTATGCGGCTTACGAACCATGCCGCAGCGAAATAGGCCAGCGCCGTTGCGCCGAGCGTCACATCGTCGCCAAGCCCGAGCCGCGCGGTCAGATCGACGCCGAAGAGGGCCAGAGCGAGGCTCAGGACCATCAGGACGCTCGGCCAGACCAGCAGGAGTGCATGCTGCTTCGTGCTCATCGCGGCCGCCCCCCGACCCCCGCCCGGTCCGCGCCGTGCCGGGCGGCAACCGCGCAGGTCGGGCACTGGCCGGCATGGGCGCCCGGCAGGGGACGCTTGCAGCGCCGGCATGAGACGACCAATGCCGCCGCTACGGGAGCCACGGGCTTGCGGCAGTGCGGGCATCTGGCGAGGGCAGCGCGCGGCAGGGCCTTGTCGCAGTTGCCGCAGGTCTGTCGAATGGGGCGCAGGGTCATGGCGCTCACTCCACGGGAGGGGAAACTTGGAAACGGGCGGGGTACGGCCGGCCGGAGCCGGCACCCGGATCACTCCGTCCGGGAGCCGGCTTCGGCGCGGCCTGTCCGCGCCGCCCGGTTGCCGTCGCGGGGCACAGCGTCAGTCATCGCGGTCGGCGTTCTGCTCGACACGGATCACGGTCAGCGTCCGCCGCTGGTTGTCGCGCGTGTCCCAATGGAAGGCCGCGCCTTCGGCGAGGCCCAGCAGCGCCACGCCGATCGGCGTCATCACCGACACCCGCTGGCGGGATATGTCGGCGGCCTCGGGAAAGACCAGCGTCACGGATTTCACTTGTCCGGTGGCCTCGTCACGGTAGGTTACCCTGCTGCCGATCTCGACGACGGATGCCGGCATCTTTGCGGCGGGCACGACGCGGGCGCGGCCAAGCTCTTCCAGCAGCCGGTCCGCCAGCACGGGATTGCGCTGCATCGCGCCTTCCGCGAGCGCTTCGATACGGGCGAGGTCGTCGGCATTGACGACGATCTTCGGGTGGCGCGTCCGGCCTTTCGTTTTCGCGATGCCGTTCATGTGAGTCATCATCGGGTCAGCTCCTTTGGCTACAGGTGGCGCAGGCCGCGCCGAAGATGCGCGGTTCATGCAGGTTCGTCCGCCAGGCGGATGTTCAGGCGTGGGTAACGTCGAGGACCGTCAGTCTCAGAACGCTGCCGTCCTCGCAGAGCATCGGCACCGTCTGACCCACCCTCAGCCCGATCAGCGTCGCACCGAGCAGCGAGGGAACCGGGATGACACCGCTGTTCGTTACCGGCATACGCGCATTATGGGTCAGGAGGCCGGTCTGCGCCTCTCCGCCGTCGATCGAATAGGTCACGCGGCAGCTGCCGGTCACGACATCTTCGGGCGGCTCCGCGCCACAGGGCAGGCTGGTCTCGATCTTCCGGTGGATGACCGGGGCGAGGAAGGGCGAGGACGTCTGCTGCGCCGCTTCGCACGATGCCAGATGCCGCATGAGTTGCTGGCGGTCGATATCATGCAAAAGCGCGCGATTGCGGCGTGAGGTTGCCGAATGCGCGCGGTGACCGGCTGCGGGCAGGTGTGACGGACGGATGTTGGACATGATCTCTCCTCGGACGATCGCGCGTCGCAGGTTCGGTTCAGGACGATGAGGAGACCCCGGGAGGTATGGCAGGCGCGAACGCGCCTAGACCGCCCGGGGATGCGGGCGGGTCAGCAGGAGGAAGCGGAAATGATCTGCATGGACCAACATGAGGCCATAGTTAGGGCGCGGTCGCCTTTGCGTCAATGACCGCCACGCCGGCGGCGCCGGCCTGCGCGCCGGAGTGACAAAAATGGCCCGAAAACAGGCAGGATCGAGCCAAAAGGTCGCACCGGACGGCCGGTCGATTGATACCCGGAGCCGTCGCGGCCATGTAGAGGCCATGATAATGTCTGCGCTCCATAAGAGGTTCCTGCTTTTCGCGGGAAATCTGCTGAACCGCGTCTGACCCCGGGCGGGGCTGGCCGTCGCGCCATTCCACGCCTTGGGGATTTTCCTGATCTGACCGCTCGAAACGGTGCGCCGCGCGTGGCCCGGACGGTGGCCTGCGCAAGATCGCAGGGCCAGTTGCCGTGCCCGCAGGCGCCCACGTTCCGGCCCATATGTGCTTGAGATTGGAGAATGACATGCATCCGTTCCTGTCCCACCGGGATTATCTGAGCCAGAGCAGACTTGCCGAAATCGCGCGGCCCGATGCGCCGAGGCGGCTCGGCGGCATCCTGCAAAGCGCGTTCGACGCGGCCGCGCGCCGCTGGCGCCGGCGCCGCATGACCGCCGCGCTGGAGCGTCTGAGCGACCGGACGCTCGCCGATATCGGGATCGCCCGCGCCGACATTACGCTTGTTGTCGAGGGCTTCGATGACCGGGAGCTTGGCATGACTCCGCTGGCCGCGGCCTCGTGCAAGGAAACGGCGGAGCGGTCGGGATACGTCCCGGCATCCTGAGTTGCCGGCGGCGCGCCATCCCGCGAATTCCACCAGCAAACCTGAAACGGATATGAAGAGGAGCGAAACCGATGATGCTCAGCAAGGCCGACTTCGACGAGTTTCTGTCTTCCGGGCATGACCGCAAAGCCGCGGCGCGGCCGGTACCCGGACCGGCCAGCCCCGGCCGCGCGCCGGAGGCCAGGCGAGCGTTTGAACCAGCCCGTGACGCGGGCGACGGACGCAATCGGCCCGCGGTGCCCGGCAGGTGTCGGGCCCAGGTGCCGGACCTTCGCGATTGACACCCGGTGGCGGCTTTCCTAACCTCCGCCGATGGTCGAACGCGATGTGGATCTGAGGTTCATCCTCCTGACGCGCCCGCTTCCCCGGGTGGTGTGAGCGTCTGCAACTGACATCACCGCCCGGGGCTCTCCTGAATTGCGCAGCTTCCCGCGAAACGACGGCGCGTCCGTCGAGGAGATGTCATGTTTGGCAGTTACGACAACGAGGCTCAGCTCGGACCGTCCGGCCTTTCCGCCGCAGTGCTTGCAACGCTGCGCGACCAGGGTGCCGCGACGCGCCTGACCATCAAGGATGTCCGGCAGATCGAAACGCATCTTCACCAGTGCGAGGCGTCGAACGCCGTCATTCCCAGGCTGGTCGGCGAAATCCTTCGAAAGAAGCTTGACCATAGCCAGATCGTCGAGGAGGCGGATGTTCCGCCCGAACTGGCCATCGGGAACAGCCTGATCCGTTACCGGATAAACGAAAACGATCCGCGAACCGGACTGCTCTTCCATCGGGTATCGCGGCAGGCCGACTCGGATCATCTGTCGGTGTGCTCGCTCGCCGGGGCGACGGTGATCGGATTGTCCGCGGGTCACAGCGCGCCCTTGCTGCGCTCGGATTTCACTTTCGGCACGATCACGCTTCTCGACGTGGTGAGCCAGCCGGCCCCGGGCTTCCCTCTTGCCGGTCGACGATTCTGGCGCTGAGAACGGCGGTCAGGCGGAGGGCCGGGTGCTTCCCGCTTTCGGCACCCTGAGCGGCCGCCAGAAGACACATGCCGTCATCATCCCCGATGACCGCCACCCCGCCGATTGAAACCTTTGGCGCAACGGCCATATAGGAGAGATGACGACGTTCAGCCTTCAGAGGAGATTCCCGCGCCTCGCAGGATCGTTGCCGAACCGCTCCTGATCCGGGCGGGACACGCTGCGTCCACGTTCCGGGGAAATTCGTGATCCCAAGCCGGATGATGCATTCCCGGTCTGCGCTGCCAAATGCGTTGGCCAGGGCCAGATTCGGGCAGTTTCCGCGATCCGCCTCCGCAAATTCAAACTGGGTAAGTCAAGAAGGGTCAGAAATAGTGCCGATCAAGTCTCTGCTCATTGCGTCGGATCTGTCCGAACGTTCGGATCGCGCCATTCAGCGCGGTTTTATGCTGGCGGCCGAAATGGGCGCACGCGCAACTGTCGTTTCGATCATGGATGACTCGCTGCCGGAGGAGTTGATAGCGGAGCTTGAGAGGCGGAGCCGTGACCTCCTGCATGCGACCGCATCGTCTCTCGCGGGCGACGTCGAGTTTGAAATCATTGTCAGAAGGGGCGACGCGATCTCTCAGCTGGTGGAGATCGTGAACTCGGGTGGCTTCGACATGGCTGTCGTCGGAATACACAGGAGTCGTGGCGTCTTTGACGGGCTGAGACCAACGACCGTTGAGAGTGTCGTTTCCCAATCGCTGAGACCAATTCTGCTTGTCGCCGCACCGGCCCATGCCGCCTACGGTCGCGTCCTCGCGCCGGTCGGCTTTTCTCCGGCGTGTCAACGGGTGGTCGAAGTTTCGCTTTGCCTCGCTCCCAAAGCGGCGTTCCGCCTTTTCCATGCGTGGATGGCGCCATTTGAAGGGCTTACCGGGGGGGCGTCCTCGGATTTCGCGCGGGCCGTCCAGCGTGAGACGGCAGCGCAGGCGACGGCCTGGTCCGCAAGCCTGCCCGCATCGCTGGCAAAAGTCGATCTGATCCACGACAGCGTCGCCCAGGGTCTGAGCCGCGAAATGAAGAGCTTCGCGCCGGACCTGCTGGCCGTCGGAGCAAACACGCGGGCGGTGTCTTTCACGGGCCTCGGGCATTTCACTGCTGATCTTGTCCGGGATCCTCCCTGCGATGTGCTGATCGCTCGCGGCTCCGAAGCCTAGGTTTCGGGCTTCGGCAAAGGGACCGTCCTGGTCAAGCATTTTGGGCCGCAGGACACGCGCCGCGCGCGCGGTTCTGTAGATCTGTTCGTGGCGGCGATCCTCGGGCTGGGGATCAACGAAGGCTCATATCTCACCGAGGCCGTTCGCGGTGGCATCGTTTCGGTGGATCGCGGCCAGATCGAGGCGGCGCATACGCTCGGGATGAGCCCGGCGAGGACCATGTCGCGCATCATCCTGCCCCAGACCATGCGGCTGATCCTGCCGGTTCTCGGCAACAGCGCGGTCGGGATGCTGAAGTTCACCTTGCTCGCCGCGACCATCGCCATGCCGGAAATGCTGAACGCGGCGCAGCGGATCTACTTCATCAACGGCGCCGTGATCGAGATGCTGTTCGTCTGCGCCATCTGGTATCTGGCGGGGACGACCGTCCTGTCGATCGGCCAGCACTATCTCGAGCGCCTTTTCGGCCGCAGCGCCGGAAGGCGGGCATGACCGTCGCCGTCCGCACTGTCGGCATCCGGAAAGCCTTCACCGGCCACGAGGTATTGAAGGGCATCGACCTCGAGGTCAGCTACGGCGAGGTTCTGTGCATCCTCGGGCCTTCCGGCAGTGGCAAGGCGACGCTGCTGCGCTGCATCAACCACCTTGAGGTACCCGATGGCGGTTACGCCTGGGTCGACGGGCAGATCATAGGTTACGAGTTGCGGGGCAGGACCCTCCACGAACTCCCGGTACGGCGGCCATGGTGCTGGTCTTCCCGACGCGCAAGGCAGTATTCTCCGAAGCGTTCCAGCGCATGCGGGCGACGCTTTACGGCGGCGCGCCGGCGCTTGGCATCCTTGCGCCGTTCGTCGTCTCGCCGCATCTGCCGATCATCCTGGGGCTGACCTTCCTCGGCGGTCTCTGGCTTGCCCAGAAGATGCTGTTCGGCCCGCAACCCAGCATGGTCTATCAATACGCCTTCTCGGTTGCGCTGGCGCTGGTGGCCGGGGCGTTCAGCACGCAGGATGTCGCCTATGCCATCTTCACGCGGACCGTGCTGACGCTGGCCGGCGCGTTCACCGTCGCGATCGCCATTGCCCTGCTCGATGCGATGACGGGCTGGCGCATCCCCAAGGCAAGCCGCAGGGCATGACAGCCCCGCGCCCCCCGCGCCCCGTGGCGCGGTTCAATCCGCGAATTTATCCCGGCGCTTAAGCGACGTTTAAGATTCGTTAAGCAAACCGGGGCCAGCGCATCCACAAGGCGCCGACATCCATGTTAAAGGAGAAACCGACATGCTTTCCATCAGACAGATCGCGCCCGCGCTGGTCGCGGCCTCCCTCGCGCTCGCCGGCGGACCCGGCCTTGCCGAGACCGCCTCCCACCAGGGACATGCGGCGGGCGAGATCGCGCTTTCGCTGAATGCCGGGCAGAAATGGCAGGGCGACGAGAACATGCACAAGGGCATGGACGCGATCCGGCAGGCCGTGGCCGCCCGTCTCGACGCCATTCATGAGGATCGCCTGCCCGAGGAAGAGTACCGGGCGCTTGCCGCCACGGTCATGGGACAGACCGACTTCATGATCGAGAACTGCGACCTTGAGCCCGAGACCGACGCGCAGCTGCACATCGTCCTCGGGCAGATCATCGAGGGCGTGTCGGACATGGAGGAAAGCGACGCGCCACGCGGCGGCGCGGTGAAGGTCGTCATGGCCCTCAACGCCTATGGCGAGCATTTTGTGCATCCGGGCTGGCAATCGCTGAACTGAGCGGCGGACCCGATTGCAGCGACACGGGCCGCCCGGCATGGTGGCCCGTGCCTGATGCGGCACACGGACTGACATCCGCTTGCCGAACGGAGAGGTTGGCACGATGCGCATTCTGCTGGTCGAAGACGATACGCTGCTGGGCCGGGGCGTGTCGGCGGGGCTCGTCCAGGCCGGCTGGGCGGTCGACTGGGTGACCGACGGCCTCGATGCCGAGACGGCCCTGCGCGCCACCGCCTACGACGCGGTCGTTCTCGATCTCGGCCTGCCGGGCATCGACGGGCTCACGGTGCTCCGGCAGTTGCGGGCCAAGATGGATCCGACGCCGGTTCTCGTGCTGACCGCCCGAGACACGACTGCCGACCGGGTCGCCGGCCTCGATGCAGGGGGCGACGATTACCTGGTCAAGCCGTTCGAACTCGCCGAACTGCAAGCCCGGTTGCGGGCGCTCGTGCGCCGGTCGAAGGGCGCGGCGGCACCGATCCTGCACCATGGCCGGGTCGCGCTCGACCCGGCCGGCCGCACGGTGCTGCTGGACGGCGTACCCGTCGCGCTGTCGGCCCGCGAATTCGCCACCTTGCAGGAACTGATGCTGAATGCCGGCCGGGTGCGAACCCGCAGCCAGCTCGAGGACAGCCTTTATGGCTGGGGCGACGAGATCGGAAGCAACACCGTCGAGGTCTACGTCCACAACCTGCGCCGGAAGCTCTATGCCGGGCTCATCCGCACGGTCCGGGGCGTGGGCTATGTCATCCCGGGGTCCGAGACATGAACCGTTCGCTTGGCCGGCGTCTGCTGCTGATCCTGGGCGCCAGCATCGTCGCGGCCTGGCTGGCCACGGCCTTCTTCACCTATCTCGATACAAGGCGGCTGATCGACGACATGCTCGATGCGCAACTCGAACAGTCGGCCTCCCTGCTTCTGACCCTGCTCGACCGCGTGCCGCAGGAGCGCCTCGACGGCACGTCGCTTCACCTGCCGGCCGCCGGGGCGGACCGGATGATCGCCTACCGGGTGTCGGTGAATGACGGCGGCACGGCATGGAAGTCAGTCGGCGACCCGGATTTTCCGACCGACAAGTGGCAGTCGGGCTTCACCGATACCGTCACCGATGGGGGCCGCTGGCGGGTGTTCGGCGCTGCCGACGGGGCCGGCCGTTTCGTCGAGGTGGCGTTGCGCCAGGAGGCGCGCGCCAGGTTTGCCGACCGCGTGGCGGTGCACATTCTGCACCCGCTCTGGTTTGCGGTTCCCCTGCTCGCCCTTCTTGTCTGGTTCTCGGTGCGCTGGGGGCTGAAGCCGTTGCGGGCGATCGCGGCAACGGTCGAGCGGCGCCGCGCCGACGATGTGCAGCCGCTCGACATTCGCTGGGCACCGTCTGAGGTGCAGCCGCTGATCGATGCGCTTGACCGGCTCCTTGCCCGGATCGCCGCCCTTCTGGAGCGGGAACGGCGCTTTGCCGCCGACGCCGCCCATGAACTGCGCACACCGCTCGCCGCCATCCGGACCCACGCCGAAGTCGCCCGGCAGGAACGCGACCCCACACGATGCGCCGAGGCGATCGAGGGGGTGATTGCAGGCAGCGACCGGGGCAGCCGCCTCGTCGAACAGCTGCTCGTGCTCTCGCGTCTGGATCAGGACGCGCTGACCGGCGCGACCGGGCCGGTCGATCTGCGTGCCCTGGTCATTGATTGCGTTGCCGAGGCAGCCCCCGGCGCCGCACTGACGGGCGTCGATCTGGGCGCCGCCGAAGCCGGCGGTGGCGAAACGGTCGTGACCGGAAATCGCGAACTGCTCCGCGTCATGATCCGCAACCTGATCGACAATGCGGTTCGCTACACGCCGGCGGGCGGAGAGGTGACCGCGGCGGTCGAATCCGGCGGTGGCGAGGTTGTGCTGCGGGTCGTCGACAGCGGCCCCGGCATCCCGGCCGAATTGCGAGAAAGGGTGTTCGACAGGTTCTACCGTGTGGAGGGCAATCACCGGCCCGGCTGCGGCCTGGGGCTGTCCATCGTATCGAGAATCGTTGCGTTGCATGGGGGGCAGGTCGGGTTCGAGGACGCGAAGGACAAGGGCGGCTTCACCGTCAGGGTGACGCTGCCGGCACCCGGATTCTGACACCAGCCGCATCGGGCAGGGCCGCCACCCCGCGTCGGCTTCCATAGGATTGACTGCGCGCGGCGATATTCGACCTTTCCGGGCTATCGCAGTGTCGATTTGACCCAGATCAAGGACAGGTTCCCGTCCTCTCCTGATCGTCGATGCGACTCGCGCGCACTCGAAACGAAACTGCACCCGGGGTCTTGCCATGCGTTCTCGAAACCTCACTGTCGCCATCATGCTTCTCGCCGGCGCGGTGGCGACCCTTCCGGCCCTCGCGCAGGAAGGGACGAAGCCGGATCTGGCGAAGATCACCGCGGCCTGGCTTGCCTCGCCCCATGCCGACCGCACCGCCGAAGCCTTCCGCCACTGGGATGGCGAGGCGGAGCGTGCCGTGCCCGGCGAGTGTGCGACCTGCCACACCAGCCGCGGCATCATCGACTATCTCGGCGCCGACCTTCGCGCGGTCAATGTCGTCGATGCGCCGCAGCCGCTCGGCTCGACGGTGGATTGCGTGACTTGCCACAACCCCGGCTCGATGGCGCTGCAAAGTGTCGTCTTTCCCTCGGGCGCGCGGCTCGACGGGCTGGGACACGAGGCGATCTGTTCGACCTGCCATCAGGGCCGGGCGTCGGGCGCGGATGTCGACAAGGCCGTCGCGGGCCGCGAGGACGACGCGGTCGCGGGCGACCTGGGCTTCATCAACATCCATTACAGGGCGGCCGCGGCAACCCAGGCGGGCAGTCTCGCGGCCGGCGGCTATCAATATCCGGGCAAGACCTATGCCGGGCGCTTCGACCATGTGAAGAACGAGCCCTCGACCTGTCTCACCTGCCACAATCAGCACAGCCTGAAACCGGCCGCGATCGAGACCTGCGCCGAATGCCACAAGGGCACGACGCAGTATTCCGCCATCCGCATCACCAGGCTCGACAGCGATGGCGACGGCGATACCACGGAAGGCATCGCCGCCGAGGTTGCCACCTTGCACGAAAGGCTGGGCGAGGCGATCCGGACCTACGGCATGCAGGTGGCCGGTAGCCCGATCGCCTATGACGCCCATGCCTATCCCTACTTCTTCGCCGACACCAATGGCGACGGCATCGCCGGCAAGGACGAGGCTATCTTTCCTAACCGATACCAGAACTGGACGCCGCGCCTACTGAAGGCGGCTTACAACTATCAGTTCGTGGCCAAGGACGGGGCGGCCCATGTTCATAACCCGCTTTATGCGATCCAGCTTCTGCACGACAGCCTGGAGAGCCTGGGCGAGAAGACGTCGGTCGACATGACCGGACTCGCACGGCCCTGACGATGGCGCGCGACGGATCACGATCCCGAGCGGGATAGCGGGAAGCGGACGCGCGCCTCAAAGCCGGTCGCCCGGCCGGGACGGGGAGATCGCAGCGAAAGGTCGGCGTCGGCCCCTGTCGCGATGGCCTTCACGATGGCAAGACCGAGGCCGCTGCCGTCGCGCATCGCTCCCGCGCGTTCGAACCGGTCGGTGAGCCGCGCGAGCGCCTCGGGCGGCAGGACAGGGCCGTCATTGGCGACGGTCAGGGTTCCGTCGGCGGACAGCGTCACCTCGACCGGTTCAGACCTGTCCCCGTGGCGCAGCGCGTTCTCCACCAGGTTGCGGCAGAGAATCGCGAAGGCATCGGGATCGAGATCGGACATCACCGGCGCGTCGGGCAGCGAAAGCGCGATGCGGCCGGGCCCGTGGCTGCGCGCAAGGTCCTCCACCATGACGCGCGCGACCAGCCGCATGTCGGACGCGTGATCCAGCCGAAGCCGTCCCCCCTCCGCACGGGCCAGTTGCAAAAGACGCTCGGCGAGGCGGGTAAGCTTTTTCAGCGTTTCCTCGATATCGCGGACCCGTGCCCCCGTGGCGGGGTCGGTGGTCTCGGCCTTCAGCCGCTGCGCCTGCGCGATGGCGCCGGCGAGCGGGGTGCGCAATTCGTGCGCGGCGTTCGCGGCGAAGCTGCGTTCGGCCTCGAACGCCTCGCGCAACCTGGCCAGAAGGCTGTTCAGCGTCTCGGCCAGCGGGCCGATCTCTGTCGGCAGGTCCTCTGCCGGAACCTCCGTCAGGTCGCGGGCGCCGCGCGCATCGAGACGCGCACGGAACCGGCGCAGGGGGCCGAGGCTGAAGCGGACGGCGAGGACGATCGCCGCCAGTGCGACGGGCAGGACGATGAGCAGCGGCAGGCCGAGGGCCATCCGGATGTCCCCCGCGACCGCCGCGCGATGCGCCAGCGGTTCGGCCACGGTGATGCGGATTGTCCCCTGAAGCGCGGCATCGCTGTAGAGCCGGTGGGTGGGTGTCTGGCTAAACCCCGGCCCGTCCCAGGGCGGGAACAGGGCGGGGTCGGCCGCGTGCGACTGCAACAGGATGCGCCCTTCGGCATCGCGCACCAGATAGGTGAAGAACTCCTCGTGTTCCCGGATCTGGGCGAGCCGCTGCGTGACCGCCTGATCTTCCCGCCCGACGATATCGGTCACGGCCAGCGGCAGGATGCGCTCTGCCGTCTCCCGCAGGGCGCTGTCGAAGACCTCGTCCAGTTCGCCCCGGACGATCACCGCGGTAACGGTGGCGGCCAGAAGCCACAGGAGCGTCAGCACGAGACCGACCGACAGACCCAGCCGCGCCTGAAGGCTGGCGGGCCACCTCATGGCCTGCCCAGCCTGTAGCCCATGCCGCGCTCGGTCTCGATGACCGTGCTTCCCAGCTTCTTGCGCAGCCGGCTGACATGAACCTCGATGGTGTTGCTCTCCACTTCCGTATCGAAGGCATAGAGCTTTTCTTCCAGCTGCGCCTTGGACAGCAGCTGCCCCGGCCGCGCGAGGAAGGCTTCGAAAAGCGCCCATTCGCGGGCCGTCAGCTGGACAGGCCTGCCGTCGCGGTGAACGCTGCGTGCGGCCAGGTCGATCTCAAGTGGCCCGTGTTTGACGATGGGGTTGGGGTTGCCGCTGTAGCGCCGGGCCACCGAACCGATCCGGGCCGACAGCTCCGCGAGGTCGAAGGGCTTTACAAGGTAATCGTCGGCCCCCGCGTTCAGACCCTCGATCCGGTCCGAGACCTGGTCGAGCGCGGTCAGGATCATGACCGGCGTCACCTCGCCCCGCGCCCGCAAGCCTTTGAGGAACCCGATGCCACGCCCGTCCGGCAGCATCAGATCGAGGAGGATCAGGTCGTAGGAGGTGGCGCGCAGGGCGTCGCCGGCGGCGTCAAGGCGCGTCATCCAGTCCACCGACTGGCCATCGGCCACGATCTGGTCGCGCACTGCGGCCCCCAGAACCGTGTCGTCCTCGATCAGCAGAATGCGCATCCCCGCTCCCGTCCTTCCACGCCGACCCTCCATGATCCGTTCGGCTGACACCAGGCTGAAGCGGGTGCGCCAGGCCCCTTCAGGCTGCCGTCAGCTTCGCAGTGCAGAAATTGCGTCAAGAGGCGTGCGGCGAGGAGTTTGACCCATGAAGAAGACGTTGACAATTCTCGGCTTTCTCGCGGTCTTCCCGGCCGGTGCCGCATTGGCGGACGACGATTGCTTCGTGCCGATGGCCGACTGGCAGCCGCGCGATGCCGTCGCGCGCCTGGCCGAGGAGAACGGCTGGGCGGTGCGCCGCATCAAGATCGACGATGGCTGTTACGAGATCGACGGCAAGGATGCCGCAGGGCGTGGGATCGAGGTGACGGTCCATCCCGGGACGCTCCGCGTGATCGAGCTCGAGTACGACGACGAGGATGACAAGCGCAATCGCGAAGGACGCACCGATGACTGATGCAACCACGCATGACGCGCCGGAGACGGCCACCGGCCCGGCCGGCATGGTCCGGGTCTGGGATCCGCTGGTGCGCATCTTCCACTGGGGCCTTGTCGCCGCCTTCACCGCTGCCTGGCTGACTGCGGATGACTGGCAGATCGCGCATGAGGTCGCGGGCTACACCGTCGCCGGACTTGTGGCGTTCCGTCTGGTCTGGGGCCTTGCCGGCAGCCGCCATGCGCGCTTCGCCGGGTTTCTGAAGGGGCCCGGCGAAACGCTCGCCTATATCGGCGAAATGGCGCGAGGGCGCGAGCGGCGCTACCTCGGCCATAACCCGGCGGGTGCCGCCATGGTCGTGGCGCTTCTGCTGACGCTCTCGGGCACCGCCTTCAGCGGCTGGCTCATGGCTGACGAGACCCGCGTGGCGATGCTGCCGGACATGCCCGCCATCGTGGCGCCCGCCTGGGCGGATGACGACGGCGATGCGCATGGTGCGCGCGGCGATGTCGAAGGCGCGCTGGAAGAGGTTCACGAGTCGCTGGCCAACCTGATGCTGTTGCTTGCCGCGCTGCATGTGGGGGGTGTTGTGCTCGCCTCCTTCCGGCATCACGAGAACCTCGCCCGCGCCATGGTCACAGGCGCCAAGCGCGCTGCGGGCCCCGGTGACATTGCCTGACCGGCGCAGACGCCAAGACTGGCTGTCCCTTCTGGCTCCGGCCCCGCCCTTCCCGGCGGGGCCTTTTTTCCTGACGGCAAACTGAAGCGTGAATCGCGGTGTCGTCAGGAAAGCATCAGGCAGGACCGTCACATTGGGGTCATCAAGTGAGAGGAGGCTAGAATGCATAAGACCCTGATCGTCGCCGCGGCCCTGTCGGCCCTTGCCATCCCGGCCCATGCGGCTGCCAGTGAAACCCCCTACGCCCTGGGTGCGGTGCACGCGGACTTTCAGCTCTGCCTGGAACGTGCCGCCGACATGCCCGGCGCAATCGGCGCGGCCGCCCGCGTGGCCGGCGATCTTATGGCATCGCAAAATGCCGCGCAGGAACGGCTGGTCCTGCCGCTGCTTGGCTGGGCCGATGCGGCGCCGGCAGGCCGTCTGAACGCGGCAGACTATCCCGACCAGAGTCGCATCGCGGCGGAACTGTCGCAACTCCATGACGGTGACGTGGAACTCGTGACCGCGTTGGTCGAGCTTTATGCCGCTGCGGATGAGGCCGGAGAGGCCGAAACGGCGCGGCTGGCAGAGACGATGATCTGGCACCAGACCAGCGACATCGACGTTCTCTACCCGGCTGCTCTGCTTGTCGAGGCGGCCATGCGGACGGAGAGATGATCGGCATCGCGCCAAACACGCAAGGAAGGCCGGCTGGCGCAGCCGGCCTTTTCATTTCTGACGGGAAGCTGAAGCCGAAATCGCGCCGCCGTCAGGAAGTCCTCAGGTCGGCTCTCCAGACAGGGTTCAGCAGACGAAAGGAGACCTTGCCATGAAAACCACCCTGACCGCATTTGCGCTCGCAATCATTCTGCCCGCCGGCGCCGCCTTCGCCGACGACGATTGCAACGCCCCCCGCGACCGGTGGCAGCCGCACGAGGCCCTGATGCACCTGGCCCGGCAGAACGGCTGGACCGTGAAGGACTTCGAGATCGACGATGGCTGCTACGAGATCGAGGGCCGCGACCGCGACGGGCGGGAGATCGAGGTGAAGCTCGATCCGGCGACATTGCAGATCGTCGAGATGGACTACGAGGAGAAGGACGGCAAACGCGCCCGCAACCCCGCGCCCGCGGGCACTGTCGCGCCGCCGCAGAACGGTCTTTTCGGGAATGGCGCCCCGCCGCAGGTCCAGGTGAACTGAGCCGTTCCGCCGCACCCCTCCGAACAAGGATCTACCCGATGAAATCGCTTCTCGCATCTCTCGCGCTGACCACGGCGCTGACGCTTCCCGGCCTTGCCATTGCCCGGCCCGTGACGCTCACCACCACCCTCAACAACTATGGCGGCGACGGCGCCTATCTCGCACTTTACGTGACCGACGCCTCGGGCGCCTATGTCGGCAGCCTGTGGATGGCCGGCAGCAAGTCGAAATACTACGAGCATCTGAGCGACTGGTATCGCGCCACGGGCGGCGACCCGGGCCAGATCAACGGCATCACCGGCGCCAGCGTCGGCGCGGGCCGCACGCTGGAGATCACGCTCGATCTGGCCGACGCGCTGTTCGATGCGGGTTTCACGCTGCATATCGACGCCGCCGTCGAGGACATGCGCGACAGCCCCAACGAAGTGGCCGTGCCGCTCACGACCGAAGGCGCCGGCACATCGGTGCGCGGACGCCGCTATATCGCCAGCTTCGCCTACGACATGTGAGGAGCAAGGGCATGATCCGCGCGCTCCACCGCTGGCCGGGCCTTGTGGCCCTCGCGCTTGTCGTCGTGCTCGCCCTGAGTGGCGCGGCACTGTCCGTCTTTCCCGCCGCCGAGCGCATCGGCGCGCCGCAGGCGGAGGCCGATCTCACGGTCGCAACGCTCGCGGGCCGCATCCGGGCGGTCCAGCCGGGCGTCGAGCAGATCCGCCGATCGCCCTCGGGCCGGATCACCGCCTACTGGTTCGATCAGGGTATGCCGGGTGCCGCCGTGATCGACCCGGCGACCGGCAAGGGCGTGGCCTCGGCCGATCCCAGCCAGGTCAGGCGGTGGCTTGCGAACCTGCACCGCTCGCTGTTCCTTGGGGATGGCGGGCGCATCGCGATGGCCGCGGGGGCGGCGGCGATGCTGGTTCTCTCGCTCTCGGGCGCGGCGCTGGTCGCGCGGCGGGCGGGCGGCTGGCGGCATTGGTTCGCGCCTCTGCGCGGTCCACGCGCCGGCCGGCTGCATGTCGAGATCGCCCGGCTGGCCGTGGCCGGTCTTGTCCTATCCTCCGTCACGGCGCTGTGGATGGCGGGCGCCACCTTTGATCTGCTCCCCGGCGGCGGCACAATGCCAGCGCTTCCGGCCGAGGTGAGCGGCGAGACGGGGCTGGCGCCCGATCAGATGACGACGTTGCAGCAAATACCCGTCGCCGAGCTGCGCGAACTGAGCTTTCCCTATCCCGGCGACGCGACCGATGTCTTCACGCTCAAGACCGACGGGGGAACCGGCTATCTCGACCAGGGCACCGGCGCGCTTCTGGCCTGGGCGGACCTGACCGGGTGGGAGCGCGTGTCGGAAACCGTCTACATGCTGCACACCGGAGAGGGCGCCGCGACGCTCGGCCTCGTGCTGGGGCTCATGGCGCTCGGCGTCCCGGTCATGGGCGCGACCGGCGTTCTGGTCTGGCTCGCAGCACGTCGCGGACGGCCGCGCATCCGGGGCAACCAGCCCGCGGGGCGGGCTGATACGATTCTGCTCGTCGGCAGCGAAGGCGGCAGCACCTGGGGTTTCGCCGCGACCTTGCATGCCGCCCTCGCGCAAGCCGGGCGGAGCGTCCATGTCGGCGCGATGTCGGGCTTCGCCCCGGAGCGTTACATCCGCGCCGAGCGGATTGTCGTGCTCGCAGCGACCTATGGCGACGGCGCGGCGCCAGCCTCGGCCAAGGGGTTCCTCGACCGGCTGGGTACGCTCGATTGCGCGCCCGACATCCCTCTGGCCGTACTCGGCCTCGGGGATCGCAGCTTTCCCGCCTACTGCGCCTTCGCCAAAGCCGTTGCCACAGCTGCCGAGGCGAAGGGCTGGCCCGAACTCCTGCCGCTCGACACTGTCGACCGCCAGTCGCCGCAGGATTTCGCGCGCTGGGGCCGCGCGCTTGGCGAGGCGCTGGGGATCCCCCTGGAATTGTCGCACCGGCCCGTCCCGCCGAAAGCCGACACGATGACCTTGGTTTCGCGCCGGGACTACGGCGCCGAGGTGCAGGCCCCGACCGCGATCCTTCGCTTCGCGCTGCCGCGCGCCTCGCTCTGGCAGCGGCTGACTGGATCCGGGTTCGCCCGGTTCGAGGCCGGCGACCTGATCGGCATTCTGCCCGAAGGCGGCACCGTCCCGCGGCTTTACTCGCTCGCATCCGCGCGCCGCGACGGGTTTATCGAGATCGTTGTGCGGAAGCATCCGGGCGGTCTCTGCTCGGGCCAGCTCACGGCGCTGGAGCCGGGCGATACGGTGGCCGCCTTCCTCCGCCGCAACCCGGGTTTCCGTCCGGGTCGGAGCCGGGCGCCGCTGATCCTGATCGGCGCCGGGACCGGCATCGGGCCGTTCGCGGGTCTCATACGCGGCAATCGGCGGCGCAGGCCGGTTCACCTGTTCTTCGGCATGCGTCATCCCGACTCCGACTTCTTCTACGGGGAGGAATTGCCCGCCTGGCAGGAAGAGGGGCGTCTCACCCGGCTGGTCGCGGCCGCTTCGCGCGGAGCGCGGCCCCACTACGTGCAGGACGCTCTGCGGGGCGAGGCGACGCGGGTTGCGGCGCTTATCCGCAGTGGCGCGCGCGTGATGGTCTGCGGGGGACGCGACATGGCGGCGGGCGTGGCCGATGCGCTGGCCGAGATTCTCGCGCCGGTCGGGCTTTCGCCGGCGGTCCTGAAGGCGGAGGGGCGGTATGTCGAGGATGTCTACTGAACCGGCGCGCGTCGCGCTGAACGGCCCGACCATGGGCACGCGCTGGTCCGCGCTCTTCTTCACGGAACCCGGTTTCGACACAGAGACGGTCCGGGCCGCGCTTCAGGCGGCCGTCGACGAGGTGGACGCGCAGATGTCGACCTGGAATGCGGTCAGCGACCTGATGCGGCTCAACGCGGCACCGACGGGCGCATGGGTTGCGGTGCCCACGCGGCTGCGCGCGGTCCTGCGCCTCGGCCTGGAGATCGGACGCGCCTCCGGCGGAGCCTTCGACATCGGCATGGGCGACGCGGTCGCGGCCTGGGGGTTCGGGCCGGATGCCGCTGCGCCCACGGGCATCCGCGCCGCGATGGGCGCCCGTCGCCGTCCGGCGCATGAGGTGCTGGAGATCGACGGCGCCCTTGTGCGCAAGTCCGCGCCCATCGCGCTCGACCTCAACGGCATCGCCAAGGGCTACGGCGTTGACCGGCTGACCGAGACACTGCGTGATCACGGGATCGACAACGCCCTCGTCGGGATCGACGGCGAGATGCGCGCCCTCGGCTTTCGCCCGGACGGTGCGGCCTGGACCATCGCCGTCGAGGCGCCGGACGCCGGGCGCCGGACGCCCCATTCGATCCTCGCGCTTCAGAATGCCGCCGTCGCGACCTCCGGCGACTACCGCCACTGGGTCGAGGTACAGGGGCGGCGCCTGTCGCACACGATGGACCCGGCACGCGGCGCACCGCTGAGCGCGCCGCCGGCCTCCGTCACCGTTGTGGCCCGCACCTGTGCCGAAGCCGATGGCTGGGCGACGGCCTTCATGGTACTCGGGCCGGAGAGAGGCGCGACCCTCGCGAGAAAAAGCGGGCTCGACGCCCTCTTCCTCCTGCGCGATGAGGATGGCAGCGCGAGCGGTGTGCGAGTCGGGCGGCTTTTTGCCGAAGACCCGGCGGCAATCGCCTTAACCGACGGGAGATGAGGGGCATGGAAACCACCCGGACCGACCGCTTCAAGACCGCCATCCTGCTCTTGGCCGCGACCGGCCTGATCGCGGGACTTGCGTTCCACTTTGCTGGCCAGTCCGACCTCGCGCGCCGCGTCTGGTTCGCCGGCGTCGTTCCCGCGCTTGCCGCGCTGGTGGTCGAGATCCTGCGCAGCCTGCGTCGCGGAGAGGTCGGGCTGGATATCGTCGCGGCGCTCTCCATGTCGGCGGCGCTCGTCTTCGGCGAGACGCTCGCGGCGGCGGTCGTCGCGGTGATGTATTCCGGCGGCACCTTCCTTGAGGCCTTCGCCGAAGGCCGCGCCCGGCGCGAGATGCACGACCTTCTGTCCCGCGTGCCCCGGACGGCGACCCGGCATCTGAATGGCGGGCTGGAAGACGTGCCGCTCGACGGGATCGCCCCCGGCGACCGCCTCCTGATCCGGCAGGGCGACGTCGTGCCGGTCGATGGCACCGTGGCGTCCGAGACCGCCTTCGTCGACACCTCGGCGCTGACGGGCGAATCCCTGCCGGTCCGGCTGACGCGCGGGGCCGACGCCATGAGCGGCTCGACCAATGCTGGCGAGGCCTTCGACCTGACCGCGACGCGGGAGGCGAAGGACAGCACTTATGCCGGGATCGTCCGGCTGGTCGAGGAAGCGCAGGCGTCGAAGGCACCGATGTCGCGGCTCGCCGACCGCTGGTCGCTGGGCTTCCTCGTGATCACCATCGGCATCGCCTTTGCGGCCTGGTGGTTCACCGGCGACCCGATCCGGGCGGTCGCAGTGCTGGTCGTCGCCACGCCCTGTCCGCTGATCCTCGCGGTGCCGGTGGCGCTGGTCGCCGGCCTTTCGCGCGCGGCGCATTTCGGGGTGCTGATCAAGGGGGCGGGACCGCTCGAGACGATGGCGCGCATCCGTACGCTGATCCTCGACAAGACCGGCACCCTGACGGACGGCCGCCCGCGGATCGTGTCCATCGACAGCCATGACGGGATGGCCGAGGACGATATCCTGCGCCTCGCCGCCGCGCTCGACCAGGCGTCGCAGCATCCGGTGGCGCAAGCCATCGTTGCCGCCGCGAAGGCAAGGTGTTTCATGCTGCCGGTCCCATCGGAGGTCGCGGAGATCCCGGGCGAAGGCGTCGTGGGTCACGTCGAGGGACGCCAGGTCATCGTCGGCGGCGACGGCTTCGTCGCGTCCCGCGTCGGACGGAGACCCGGCGATCATCCCGCCATGGCCGCCGGATCGGTGCTGGTCGCGGTCGCGGTCGACGGGCACATGGCGGGGCATCTCGTCATGTCCGACCCCTTGCGCGACGGTGCGGGCGCGATGCTGGACGGTCTGCGCCGCGAGGGGATCGGGCGCATCCTGCTCGCCACCGGCGACCGCGCGGACGTGGCCGAGCGCGTGACCGAGGGGCTCGGCCTCGACGGTCTGCGGGCGGAACTGGCGCCGGACCAGAAGGTTCTGCTGGTCCTCTCCGAGCGCAAGAACGGCCCGGTGATGATGGTGGGCGACGGGGTGAACGACGCGCCGGCGCTGGCGGCGGCCGATGTCGGTGTCGCCATGGGCGCGCGGGGCGCCGCCGCCTCTGCCGAGGCGGCCGACGTCGTGCTTCTCGTCGACCGGATCGACCGGCTGGGCCCGGGGATCGAGATCGCCCGCGCCTCGCGCCGGATCGCGTTGGAAAGCGTCATCGCCGGGATCGGCCTGTCGGTTCTCGGCATGATCGCCGCCGCCTATGGCTATCTGACCCCGGTCGAGGGCGCCTTGCTCCAGGAAGTGATCGACGTCGCCGTGATCCTGAACGCCCTGCGCGCGCTGCGAATTGCCCCGAGGGAAATGCCAGGAACCGCCAGTGTCATGCCAGGCCAGCCGGCGTAGCCCCACGGGCGCAAATCGGGGCTGGTCGCGGGGCGAACGGCCCGGATACCGCCTGCGGCCATCTTGAATCTCGCGTCGGGCCCAATTAATTAGTGATCAATAACTAACTATGGTGCCCCGCATGAAGCGCATGTCTGCTGAGTCCCGTAAGGCCGAAATCATCGCAGCGACACTGCGGCTCGCGGACGAGCTTGGCCCGGATCGTCTGACGACGCAGGCGATCGCCGACGCCGTCGGACTGACCCAGCCCGGGATCTTCCGGCACTTTCGGACGAAGCAGGCCCTGTGGCAGGCCGTCGGCGAAGCGATGGACGCGCAGATGAGCGCGAACTGGGACGCCGTCCTGTCCAAGGCCAAGGCGCCGGAAGACAGGCTCCGTGCGCTTATTCTGACACAGCTTGCTCAGATCGAGCGCACCCCGGCGATCCCGGCGATCCTCCATTCGCGCGAACTCCAGGCGGAAAATCCGGATCTTCATCGCCGGTTTCGGACGATCATGATGCGGTTTCTGGGCTTGCTCGCGGCGGAACTTGAGAGGGCGCGCGGGATGGGTCTGATCCGGCGCGGTCTCGATCCGGGGGATGGGGCGCTCCTGCTGATCTCGCTGGTCCAGAGTCTCGCGATGCGGTGGACGCTCGGCGGGCGCGCCTTCACGCTTCAGGCGGAGGGGCGGCGGCTTCTCGAAACCCAGCTCGCCTTGATGAGCCGCCCCGCGGATGAGGGGAGGACAGGCTGATGCGGCGCATGACACTGGCCATCGTCGGCGGCGCGCTGGGTCTGGCGGCCCTGGCGGGATATCTGTTCCTGAACGAACGGCCGCTGGTCGTTCCCATCGTATCGATCGAACGGGACGTGCCGGTCACGGTCTACGGTCTCGGCACCGTGGAGGCGCGCATCCTCTCGCGGATCGGGTTCGAGGTCGGCGCCGCTCTGACGGAGCTTTCCGCCGACAGCGGCGACAGGGTCTCCGCGGGACAGGTTCTCGCGCGCTTGCATCCGAGCGAGCAGGAAGCCCGCATCGCACGGGCCGAGGCGGCTGTCGAGGCGGCCGCGGCCGGCCAGACCAAGGCCGAAGCCGCGGTTGCCCGCGCCCGTGCCGATCTTGCGCAGTACGAACTGACCAATGCCCGCCAGCAGGCTCTGGCCCGGCGCAACACGATCTCGGACCAGACCGCAGAAGAGGCCGAGCGGGATGTGGCGGTCGCCGCCGCCGATCTGGCGGTGGCTGAAAGCGAGATCGCCGTTGCCGCCGCCCAGCACGCCGATGCGACGGCCGCGCTGCGCTATGAGCGTGTGCTTCTCGATCATCATGAGCTGCACGCGCCCTTCGATGCGGTCGTGGTCGCCCGGCATGTCGAGGCCGGAACCGTGGTGCGGGCGGGTGAGCCGGTCTTTACCCTGATCGACCCGGCGAGCGTCTGGACGCTGGCCTATATAGACGAGGCGCGGGCCGGCGCCATCGCCCTGGGCCAGCCGGCCGAGATCCGTTTGCGGTCGCTGCCGCATTCGGTGTTCACCGGCCACGTGTCGCGGATCGGGATCGAGAGCGACCGGGTCAACGAGGAGCGGCGCGTCTGGATAACCTGCGACACCTGTCCGGCGCAGGTGTATCTCGGCGAACAGGCAGAGATCCGCATCACCGTCGCGACCCTGCCCGAGGCGCTGCTTGTGCCCGAGATCGCGATCCGCGGCTTTGACGGCCATACGGGCCGGGTCTGGACCGTGATGGACGGGGCCGCAACCGAAGCGACCGTCACCTTCGGACATCGCACCGAGGATTCGCGCGCCCAGATCGTGGATGGCCTGCCCGTGGGCGCGGACGTCGTGGCGGTGCCCGTCGCCGGGCTGACCGAGGGGCGCAGGCTGCGCACCGGCCGGAAGGACGCGCCATGAACCTGGCCTTGCGCGACGTCCGGCACAACCTGTTCCGCTTCGTGCTGACCTGCCTCGGTCTCAGCCTGCTGATGGCGGTCGTCCTCGCCATGATCGGTATCTACAACGGTCTGGTCGCCGACGCGCTGAACATCGTCCGCGCACCGCGCGTCGATCTGTGGGTGGTCGAGTCCGGCACACAGGGGCCCTTCGCCGAAGCCTCGAAGATTCCCGGCGGCACGCGCGATGCGGTGGCGCGTCTGCACGGCGTGGCCGACGCGGGAAGCATCAGCTATCAGACGGTCGAGACGGCCCATGCAGGCGACGCGCTGCGGCTCTATGTGATCGGCTACGAGCCCGGCCGCCCGGGCGGGCCGGAGCGGATCGCCGAAGGGCGTGGCATCGCCCGCAGCCATTTCGAGATCGTGGTGGACCGCAAGACCGGGCTTTCGCTCGGCGACCGCGTTCGCCTCGGGCGCGACGATTTCACCGTCGTCGGCCTGGTCGAGGATGTCACCAACTCGGGGGGCGATCCGGCCGCCTTCATCACGCTCGCCGACGCGCAGACCCTGCAATCCGAACTGGCGCCGCCGGCGCAGCGTGTGCAGGAAGCGCGTGGTGCGGGCCTTCTGGAAAGCGCCGATACCGTTTCGGCGGTCATCGCGAGGCTCGAGCCGGCGGCGGATCTCGACGGCGTGGCGCGGCACGTGCGGCAGTGGAAGCATCTCGGCGCCATGACCCAGGCCCAGCAGGAGGCGATCCTGCTGGACTCGGTCGTGGATCGCGCCAAGCGCCAGATCGGCCTGTTTCTCGGCATCCTTCTGACCGTATCGGCCGTGGTGATTGCCCTGATCATCTACACGATGACCATGGAGAAGCTGAAGCAGATCGCCACGCTGAAGCTGATCGGCGCGCCGGACCGCACCATAATCGGACTGATCGTCCAGCAATCGCTCGCCCTCGGGCTTGTGGGGTGGAGCTTCGGCCTGCTGCTGATCCTGCTGGTCAAGGACTACTTCCCGCGCCGGGTGGTGCTGGAACCCTTTAACGCCGCCGTGCTGGCGGGAATCATCATCGTTGTCTGTATCGCGGCCAGCGGGCTCGGCGTGCGCGCCGCGCTGAAGGTCGATCCGGCGACCGCCATCGGAGGATGAGACAATGCACCCCCTGATCGAACTGTCGGGCGTGTCGAAGCATTTCGGCGAGGGTCCGACACGGGTCGATGCTTTGCGCGACATCAACCTGACGGTGCGGCAGGGCGAGGTGGTGGCGCTGCTCGGGCCCTCGGGCTCGGGCAAGACGACACTTCTGAACATCATCGGCTGCATCATTCCGGCAAGCGGAGGGCGTGTCATCCTGGATGGCGAGCCTGTCTATGACGGCCGCTGGCTGCGCCGTGATCTGCGCCGGCTGAGGCTCGACAAGATCGGTTTCATATTCCAGTTCCACAACCTGCTCCCCTTCCTCAATGCCCGCGACAACGTCGCCCTGGTGCTGACGCTCGCGGGCCAGCCGGTGGCGGACGCGCAGCAAAGGGCGGACGCCTTGCTGGATTATCTCGAGGTGGGTCATCGTGCGCATTCGATGCCCGCGCAGCTTTCCGGCGGCGAGGCGCAGCGCGTCGCCATCGCCCGCGCGCTCGCGAACCGCCCGCGCATCATCCTGGCGGACGAGCCGACCGCGGCGCTCGACAGCAAGCGCGCCGGGATTGTCATGGATCTCCTGCGCAAGCTGGCGGCCGAGCAGGACGCCTGCATCGTCGCGGTCACCCATGACGAGAAGATCTATGACAGGTTCGACCAGCTGTTCCACCTGAGGGACGGCGTCCTCGACGATCAGAAGGAGTTGGCGACATGACAACCACATCACCGGCCTCTTGGCCCCTCCGGGTCGCGGCGGCCGTGGCGGTGGCCTTCGGCGCGATGACGATCCTGTCGGGGGGGACCGTCCTCTTCGGAGGCGACGCGGCGCGCGAGGCGGCCGGCAAGGTCGTCCCCTTCGTGCTGTGGTTCAACTTCCTGTCCGGCTTTGTCTATGTCGTCGCCGGACTCGCCATCGGCTTCGGACGTCCCTGGGCAGCCAGGCTTTCCGTCGGACTGGCCATCGCGATCGCTCTCGTCCTTGCCGCGTTCGGCCTGCATGTCGTACGGGGCGGCGCTTTCGAACCGCGCACCGTCATCGCCATGACGGTGCGCCTCGTGGTCTGGATTGCGATTGGGCTCGTCGTCTCGACCAGGCGGGCCGGGATCAGACGCTGACCAATTCCTCCATCGCGGCGCGATAGGTTTCGAAGACGGCGTCCCGTCCGACATGATGTCCGCCGCGCACGACATGCCGCCCGGCGCTCCAGACATCGCTGACGACATTGTCCTTCGCCGCAAAGACAAGGCCGTCCAGAAGGTGATCGCGCGAGAGGGCGCAGAGCGCCGCGGACCGGCTGTCGATTGCGACGAGATCGGCCAGTTTTCCCGGGGCGATCGCACCGGATGCGCGCGCAAGAGCCTGCGCGCCACCCTGCGCGGCCGACGTATAGAGAAACGCGCCGACCGAGCCTTCGCCCGGGATCAGCACGTTGCGGCCCGTGTCGCGCAGGCGTTGCGAATATTCCAGCGTGCGAAGCTCTTCGGTCAGCGAGATATTGACGTTGGAATCCGACCCGATCCCGAAGCGTCCGCCGGCCCTGGCATAGTCCGGGCCGTTGAACGGCCCGTCGCCAAGGTTGGCCTCGGTGATCGGGCAAAGCCCCGCGACAGCGCCGGTTGCGGCCATGTTGCGCGTTTCGGCATCGGTCATGTGTGTGGCATGGATCAGGCACCACCTGTCATCCACCTCCTGGTGATCAAGCAGCCATTCGACCGGCCGCGCGCCGAGCCATGCTTCGATCTCCTGCACCTCGCGGGGCTGTTCGGCTATATGGATATGGACCGGACCCTGCCCGTTCTCTGCGAGGGCGCGCGCCAGATCTGCAGGCGACGTGGCACGGAGCGAATGCGGCGCGATGCCGATGCGGGCATCGCCCGGCAGGTTCCCGAGCGCGGCGGCCGCACGCTCCACCAGACGCTGGAACCGGTCGACATCGTTGCCAAACCGCCGCTGGCCCGCGTTCAGCTCCGTCTGCCGCGCCCCGCCATAGCTGTAGAGCACCGGCAGATGGGTCAGGCCGATGCCCGTCTGCGATGCCGCCGCGAAGATCCGTTCCGACAGTTCCGCGATGTTGTCGTAGGGCGCTCCGCCGGGCTGATGATGAACATAGTGGAACTCGCCCACGCTGGCATAACCGGCCTCCAGCATCTCGACATAGACCTGCGCGGCAATCGCTTCGATCTGTTCGGGCGTGAGCCGATCCATGAAGCGATACATCAGCTCGCGCCATGTCCAGAAACTGTCGCGGCCGGCCTGCCGGAATTCGGTCATGCCGGCCATCGCGCGCTGAAAGGCATGGCTGTGCAGGTTGCCGAGCGCGGGCAGGAGCGTGTCCACCGCCACGTCCCCGGCCCCCGGCGACGCGTCGGGTTCGATCGCGGTGATCACACCCTCCGCAATGGTCAGTCGGACATTGCTTGCCCAGCCCTCGGCCAAGAGCGCCTGTTTCGCATGTATCACAGCCATATTCCCGCGTTTAACAAATTTATGTCTAGACATATAAACCTGTCGGCGATAATAGGAAAGCAGAATCTGGAGGGACGATTGATGACTGCCACGCTCCGGCTGCTAACCAACCTGTCAGCCGCCACCATGACCGGCGAAGCGCCTTACGGGCTGATCGAAGACGCCGCCATCGCGCTCGACGGCGGGAAGGTTCGCTGGGTGGGGTCGCGCGGCGATCTGCCGCAAGACCTCGCGGATGCCGAGCAGGTCGACCTCGGTGGCCGCCTCGTCTCGCCCGGGCTGATCGACTGCCACACGCACCTGGTCCATGGCGGCAATCGTGCGGCGGAGTTCGAGATGCGGCTGAACGGGGCCAGCTACGAAGAGGTGGCGCGGGCGGGCGGCGGGATCGTCTCGACCGTCACGGCAACGCGCAAGGCCACCGAAGATGCCCTGCTGACCAGCGCGCTTGCCCGCGCCGACGCCTTGATCGCGGAGGGCGTGACGACGCTCGAGATCAAATCGGGATACGGGCTGGATGTGGAGACCGAGCTCAGGATGCTGCGCGTCGCCCGCGCCGTGATGGCGAACCGCCCGGTGCGGGTGAAGACCTCCTTCCTCGGCGCCCACGCGGTGCCGGCGGAATACAACGGCCGCGCCGACGCCTATATCGACGAGGTCTGCATCCCGGCCTTGCGCGCCGCCCATGAAGACGGGCTGGTGGATGCGGTGGACGGGTTCTGCGAGGGCATCGCCTTTTCGCCCGCCCAGATCGCCCGCCTCTTCGATGTGGCGCAGGAACTGGGCCTGCCGGTCAAGCTTCATGCCGAACAGCTATCGAACCTTGGCGGCGCGGCGCTGGCGGCGGGCTATGGCGCGCTCTCGGCCGATCACATCGAGTATCTGGACGAACCCGGTGCTGCGGCGATGGCAAGGGCCGGAACGGTCGCGGTGCTCCTGCCCGGCGCCTTCTACACGCTGCACGAAACGCAGATGCCCCCTGTGCAGACCTTGCGCTCCCACGGTGTGCCGATCGCGCTGGCGACCGACGCCAATCCCGGCACCTCGCCGCTGACCTCGCTTCTGCTGACGATGAACATGGGCTGCACCCTGTTCCGTTTGACGCCCGAGGAGGCGCTGCGCGGGACCACCGTGAACGCCGCCCGCGCCCTGGGCCTGGTCGATGTCGGCACCATAGCTCCCGGCCAGTGCGCCGAACTGGCCGTCTGGGATGTCGAGAAGCCCGCTGAACTTTCCTACCGCATCGGGTTCAACCCGCTGCATTCCCGCATCTTCGGAGCCGTCCAATGACCACACTGACCCTGACCCCCGGCGCGGTGACGCTGGCCGACCTCGCCCGCGTCTATCGCGACGAGAGCGCCGTGCGCCTCGACCCGGCCTGCCACGGTGCCGTCGCCGAGGCCGCCGCGCGGATCGACGCCGCAGCCAACGGCAAAGCCGCGGTCTATGGCGTGAATACCGGGTTCGGCAAACTCGCCTCGGTCAAGATCGCCGCAGAGGACACCGCGACGCTGCAACGCAACCTGATCCTGTCGCATTGCTGCGGCGTCGGCGCCCCGATCCCGCGCGGACATGCCCGGCTGATGATGGCGCTGAAATTGCTGTCGCTGGGCCGTGGCGCCTCTGGCGTGCGGATGGCGCTGATTACCCTCATCGAAGAGATGCTGGCGCGCGGCGTGACCCCGGTGATCCCGGTTCAGGGCTCCGTCGGCGCGTCGGGCGACCTCGCCCCGCTGGCGCATATGGCGGCGGTGATGATGGGGCACGCGGAAGCGGTTTATGAAGGCCAGACGCTGCCCGGCGGCGAGGCGCTGAAGCGCGCGGGGCTTCGGCCTGTCGAACTCGGGGCCAAGGAAGGGCTCGCGCTGATCAACGGCACGCAATTCTCCACCGCCTTCGCGCTCGCCGGCCTGTTCGACGCCTGGCGCGCGGCGCAGGCCGCGCTGGTGACCTCGGCCATGTCCACCGACGCGATCATGGGCTCCACCGCGCCGTTGCAGCCCGAGATTCACGCCCTGCGCGGCCATGCCGGCCAGATCGAGGCCGCCGCCGCCATGCGCGCCCTGCTCGACGGCTCGGAAATCCGCGAAAGCCACCGCGAGGGCGATACCCGCGTGCAGGACCCCTACTGCATCCGCTGCCAGCCGCAGGTGACGGGCGCCGCAATGGACATGCTGCGCATGGCCGGCCGTACGCTGGAGATCGAGGCCAACGCCGCCACCGACAACCCGCTGGTCCTGACCGAAGCCGGCATGATCGTCTCTGGCGGCAACTTCCACGCCGAACCCGTGGGCTTCGCCGCCGACATGATCGCGCTTGCCGTGGCCGAGATCGGCGCCATCGCGCAACGCCGCATCGCGCTCATCGTCGATCCCACGCTCAGCTTCGACCTGCCGCCCTTCCTGACGCCCGATCCGGGCCTGAACTCCGGCCTGATGATCGCGGAAGTGACCACCGCCGCCCTGATGAGCGAGAACAAACACCTCGCCAATCCCTGCGTGACCGACTCGACGCCCACCTCGGCCAATCAGGAGGACCATGTGAGCATGGCGGCCCACGGCGCCGTGCGGCTGGGCCGGATGGTCGCCAACCTCGAACGAATCCTTGGCGTCGAACTGCTCTGCGCCGCGCAGGGCATCGAATTCCGCGCGCCGCTTTCGACCAGCGCTCCTCTGGCTGCCGTGCTGGCACGCCTGCGAGAAAGCGTCCCGACGCTGGCCGAAGATCGCTACATGGCGCCCGATCTCGAACGCGCGGCGGAGCTTGTGCGCGGCGACGCGCTTCCGCAGGCGGCGGGCACGCCGATGCCGGAGCTGGGCGCATGACCCCGGTCGAAATCTCACGCGGCGACGGCCCCATCGTGCTGGGCCTGCCCCACACCGGCACCTGGCTGCCCGACGACATCCGCGCCCGGCTGAACCCGCGCGGGCAAGGGCTGGACGACACGGACTGGCATATCGACAGGCTCTATGACGGGCTCTTGCCGGGCGCGACCACGGTGCGCGCCACCTTCCACCGCTACGTGATCGACGCCAACCGCGATCCGTCGGGTGTCAGCCTCTATCCCGGACAGAACACCACCGGGCTGGTGCCGCTGACCGATTTCGACGGGGAACCGATCTGGCGGAGCGCACCGGACGCCGACGAGATCGAGGCCCGGCGGCTGGCCTTTCACGCCCCTTACCATGCCGCGCTGGAGGCCGAACTCGACCGGGTGCGCGAGAAACACGGCGTGGCGATCCTCTACGATTGCCACTCGATCCGCAGCCACATCCCGTTCCTTTTCGACGGCACCCTGCCGGATTTCAACATAGGCACCAACATGGGTGCCACCTGCGCCCCCTCCATCGAAGCCGCAGCCCAGAAGATCTGCGAAGCCGCGGTGGGGTATAGGTCGATCCTCAACGGACGGTTCAAGGGGGGCTGGACCACGCGCCACTACGGCCGCCCCGCCGAAGGATTGCACGCGATCCAGATGGAACTGGCGCAGTCGACCTATCTGACGGAAGAGGCCGCGCCCTGGAGTTACGACACCGCAAAGGCCGAAAAACTCCGTATCCCGCTTTCGGAAATTCTGGAAACCCTGGCCGGCCTGGCCCCGACCCTTGGAGGCAAACGATGACCAATCCTCGTCACAACACCCGCGATATCTATCCCGACACCGGGGCCGAGATCACCGCGAAAAGCTGGCTGACCGAAGCGCCGATGCGGATGCTGATGAACAACCTGCACCCCGACGTCGCCGAGAACCCGCATGAGCTGGTGGTCTATGGCGGCATCGGCCGGGCGGCGCGGACATGGAAAGACTTCGACACGATCGTCGCCAGCCTCAAGGAGCTGGAAGACGACCAGACCCTGTTGGTGCAATCGGGCAAGCCCGTCGGCGTGTTCCGCACCCACAAGGATGCGCCACGTGTGCTGATCGCCAATTCCAACCTCGTGCCGCATTGGGCCAACTGGGACCATTTCAACGAACTCGATAAGAAGGGTCTGGCGATGTATGGCCAGATGACCGCCGGGTCGTGGATCTATATCGGCAGCCAGGGCATCGTGCAGGGCACCTACGAGACCTTCGTGGAAGCGGGCCGCCAGCACTATGACGGCCACCTCACGGGCCGCTGGATCCTGACCGGCGGGCTTGGCGGCATGGGCGGCGCGCAGCCGCTGGCGGCGGTGATGGCCGGGGCCTGCTGTCTGGCCGTGGAATGCGACGAAACCCGCGCCGATTTCCGCCTGCGCACCCGCTATGTCGACGAAAAGACCCATAGTCTGGACGAGGCGCTGGAGATGATCGAACGCTGGACCAAGGCGGGCGAGGCGAAATCGGTGGCCCTGATCGGCAACGCGGCGGATGTCTTTCCCGAACTGGTGAAGCGCGGCGTGCGCCCCGATATCGTGACAGACCAGACCTCCGCCCACGACCCGATCCACGGCTACCTGCCGCAGGGCTGGACGGTCGCCCAATGGCGCGAGAAGCAGGAAAGCGACCCGAAAGCGGTGGAGAAGGCCGCGCGCGCCTCGATGAAGGTGCATGTGGCGGCCATGGTCGATTTCTGGAATGCCGGCGTTCCGACGCTCGATTACGGCAACAACATACGGCAGGTGGCGCTGGAGGAAGGGTTGGAGAATGCCTTCGCCTTTCCCGGCTTCGTGCCCGCCTATATCCGCCCGCTCTTCTGCAAGGGCATCGGCCCGTTCCGCTGGTGCGCGCTGTCCGGCGATCCGGAAGACATCTACAAGACCGACGCCAAGGTGAAGGAACTGGTGAACGATCCGCACCTGCACAACTGGCTCGACATGGCGCGCGAGCGGATCAGCTTCCAGGGGCTGCCTGCGCGGATCTGCTGGGTGGGGCTTGGTGTGCGCCACAAGCTGGGCCTGGCCTTCAACGAGATGGTCCGCAACGGAGAGCTGAAAGCGCCGGTGGTGATCGGGCGCGATCACCTCGACAGCG
Organism: Defluviimonas sp. SAOS-178_SWC; assembly: GCF_039830135.1. Taxonomy (NCBI): domain Bacteria; kingdom Pseudomonadati; phylum Pseudomonadota; class Alphaproteobacteria; order Rhodobacterales; family Paracoccaceae; genus Albidovulum; species Defluviimonas sp. SAOS-178_SWC. Next base: position 62,941 of record NZ_CP156080.1, read on the forward strand.
GCTCGGTCGCCTCGCCCAACCGCGAGACCGAGGCGATGAAGGACGGATCGGACGCGGTGTCCGACTGGCCGCTGCTGAACGCGCTCCTGAACACCGCCAGCGGTGCGACCTGGGTGTCGCTGCATCACGGCGGCGGCGTTGGCATGGGGTTCTCGCAGCACTCCGGCATGGTGATCTGCTGCGACGGCACCGAGGATGCCGACCGCCGCATCGCCAACGTGCTCTGGAACGACCCGGCCACGGGTGTCATGCGCCATGCCGACGCGGGCTATGACATCGCGAAGGACTGCGCGCGAGAGCACGGGTTGAACCTGCCGGGGATCCTCTGAACCCCGCCTGAGATCCGCTGCGACAGGGGTGTCGCAGCGGATTTCGATCTTCAGTATTGGGTGGTCATCCTGTGGCCACGCCGATAGGTCAGCCGAACCAGCGTGACGGCCTTTCCCTGAAGCCAGGTCGTGCGCTCGGCGCGAAACAGCGCATTGCCGGCGGAACACCCCAGATGGTCGGCGAGGTCCTGATCCGCCTCGACAGCCGAGAAACTGATCTCGGCATTCGAGAACGGGAGTTCGGCGACCAGCCATTCGTTCGGTCCGGTGGTCGAGAAATCGGCCTCTATCACATGCGGGACGATCTCGGGATTTATCCAGCGATCTTCGTACTGATAGGGCATGCCGTCGGCATAGTGCATGCACACAAGATGCAGCACGTCCTGACCGGGGTTCAGATCCAGCCGCCCCCGCAGCCAGTCAGGCACCGCCTGTACCGTGCGATCGACCAGCGCATAGCGATAGTCCGCCCCCTGCGCCGCGATCTCCTCTCGCACGATGGGGATCGAGAAACGGGCCTGACGGATCGGCGCCATGCGCACGCGCGTACCGGCCTTGCGCTTGCGCTCGACGATGCCTTCATCGGCGAGTTCGCGCATCGCCCGGTTCACAGTGGCCCGCGCGCAGCCATAGCGTTCCGCCAGGTCGATCTCGTTCGGCAGGAGGCCGCCCGGTCGCATCACGCCGCTTGCAATCTGATCGAGAAGATCTGCCTTGACGTCCTTGAAGGTCACGGTCATCGGGTCTGCCTTTCCTCTCGCCTCAGCCGATCTAACCAATAGACCAGCCCACCTAAACGATCTTTGGCTATACAGCATCGGCTCACACTTCATATTAATATACATAACGAAATAAGCGCAGACAATAGGAACAGACCTTGTCGCCAATCCTGAAGATCATCATCTCCCGCCTGACCATGGATTTTCTCACGCTCCTGATCGTCAGCGAGCTGATCTTTTCGGCCATCGAACTGTTGCCGGGCGACATCGCCACCGAAACCCTGGGCCAATCCGCGACACCCGAAACCATCGCCGCGTTCAAGGAGCGCTTCAACCTCAACGATCCGGTCCACCTGCGATACCTCTACTGGCTGCGCGACGCCTTGCAGGGCGATTTCGGCATTTCGCTGTCGAACCAGCGCCGGATCGCGGAGCTGATCGTCGTGCGCGCCGCCACCACCTTTTTCCTTGCCGGCTATGCCGCTCTGATCGCGGTGCCTCTGGCGCTGCTCCTGGGAATGCTGGCCGCACTCCACCGAAACTCGGCCTTCGACCGGGGCGTCTCGGGCGCGACGCTGGCGGCGATCTCGTTCCCGGAGTTCTTCGTGGCCTATATCCTCGTCTTGGTGTTCTCGGTCCTGCTCGGATGGTTTCCCAGTCTTTCCAGCGTCGACGCGGACATCGGACTGGGCGAGCGGCTCTACCGGACCTTCCTGCCGGCGCTGACGCTGACGATGATCGTGGTCGCGCATATGATGCGCATGACGCGCGCGGCGATCATCAATCTGCTGGCCCTGCCCTATATCGAGATGGCGCATCTGAAAGGCATGCGGCGCTGGCGGGTGATCGCCATCCATGCGCTGCCCAACGCGGTGGCCCCGATCATCAACGTCGTGGCGCTGAATCTCGCCTACCTGGTTGTCGGCGTGGTGCTGCTCATCGGGTTGACCGCCCTTTTCGCGCCGCTGCTTGCGTCCTTCCCGGAAACCGAAGTCGTGGGGCCGCAATACAGCCCTTGGGCAGCCCCTTATTACCTTGGCACCGACGCGCTTGGGCGGGACGTGCTGTCGCGGATGATCTACGGCGCGCGCAACACGGTGGGCATCGCGCTGCTGACCACCGCGCTTGCCTTTCTGCTCGGGGCCACGTTCGGCCTTCTGGCGGCCACGCTGGGCGGCTGTTTCGACATGATCGGCAGCCGGGTGGTCGATGTGCTGATGGCGATCCGCTCGTTGATCTTCGAGCTTCTGGTGTTGCCGATCACCGGCACCTCGGTGGTCGCGCTGATCCTGGTGATCGCGGTGCTGGACAGCACGCGAGTCTACCGCCTGTCGCGCGCGGTGGCGCAAGGCATCCTGACGATGGACTACGTCGAGGTGGCGCGGATGCGCGGCGAAGGGCTGTTCTGGATCATCCGTCGTGAAGTATTGCCCAATGCCGCCGCCCCTCTGATCGCGGAATTCGGGCTGCGCTTCTGCTTTGTCTTCCTGTTCATCTCGGCACTTTCGTTTCTTGGCCTCGGGTTGCACCGCCGATTGCCGACTGGGGCACGATGGTGCGCGAAAGCGCCAAGCTGATCTCGTTCGCCGACTTTTCGACCTGGCAGACCGCCACCTTCGGGTTTGCGCCGTTGCTGCCCGCCGGGGCCATCGCGCTGCTGACCGTGGCGGTAAACCTGATCGTGGACTGGGTGCTGCACCTGGCCAGCGGACTTGAGGATTGAGTCATGATCGACACTTCAGACATGTTGCTCGATATCCGCGGCCTGAAAATCGAGGGCCAGTCCGGCGGGGCGTGGCAGCCCATCGTCAAGGGCGTCGACCTGACCCTGCGGCGGTTGCGCGGCAAACGCATCGCCTACGTGGCGCAATCGGCGGCGGCGGCGTTCAATCCGGCCTTCCGCACGGTGCTGCGGCCCGGCGATCATGTCGTCACGGTCTGCCCGAGTTTCGGGTTGCACGAATTCGGCGCGCAGGCCTGCGGCGCGCATGTCACGAAGGTGCCTTTTTCGCCCGACTGGTCCTTCCCTCTCGACGGTCTGGCACGGGCAATGTCTGCGGAAGCCCCCCGTGTGCTGATCGTCTCCTCGCCCAGCAACCCCGCCGGTCCGGCGATCAGCGCTGCCGAGTTCGGCGCGCTGCTGGCCGCAACCCCGGCCGACACGCTGGTGGTCTTCGATGAGGCCTACCTGGAATACCTCGATCCCGACATGCGCTTCGATGCCATGGCGCGGCTCGCCGCGGGGCCGCATCCATGGATCGTGCTGCGCACCTTTTCCACGGCCTACGGGCTGGCGGGCGTGCGCGTGGGCTATGGCATCGCCTCTGCCGCGGATCTGGTGGCGCCGATGGTGAAGGCACGCAATCCGTTCGGCGTCAACGCGCTGGCGGTGGCCGCCGCCCGTGCCGCGCTGCGCGATGCCGACTACCTTGCCCGTTCGGTAGCCCTATACCACATGGGCGCGCGCGACGGTCGGCACGCCGGAAGAGACCCGCATCTTCCTCGACGCGGTGGCCGCTCTGCCCTGCCTCGCCTGAATAGAGGCGCACCCTGGCACATGGCGGCCCGAATGCCCGAGCCGCGCCAGGAGGGGGTATGCCATGCCGGGCACAGTTGACAGCATGCCGGCGATGACGATGGGCTGGCATGCGCAGCCGATCGCGGTCGAGACCCGCCTATGGACGAAATCCCTGGTCGCGCCGAAGAGCGGAAGAGCGGTCAAGAGCCGAGCGAGACCGGTCATCAGGGTCCGCGTCATCTTGGCGAAGATCAACGCGATGCCGGTCCGGAAAACCACCTTCCGTATCCTGCGGGAATTGCGGGGCAATGACGCGCCATGCGGCGCCGTCGGGGTCGTCGAACTGGCCGTTCCGAAGCGCCCAGAGGAATGCCGCGAGGCCGATCAGTCCGAGCAGAAGCGACAGCGGGATGAGAACGTAAAGGCTCATGCCTCCGCTCCGCCAATCGCCGCATAGGCGTGCCACGTGCCGTATCCGAGAACCGGGAAGACGACGATCAACCCGAGAAGGCCGGTCAGGGCCGACAGGGCGAGGCCCGCCGTCACGAGCGCGCCCCAGGCAAGCATCGGCCGGAGGTTCTGGAGGGTCATCGCGACGCTTGAGCCCATTGCGGTCAGCGCATCGGTCCGCCGCGACACGAGCATGGGAACGGAAAAGACGCTGACCGCGAAGGCGAAGGCTGCGAACAGCCCGCCCACCAGCGTGCCTGTCGCGATCAGCGTCCATCCCCGGGGCGTCGTCAACACGTTCGTCAACGCGTCGGCGGCGCCCGGGAAAGGGGTGAGGCCGAAGAAGAGCGCGTAAAGAAGATCCGCCGCCCTGAGCCAGAAGAGGATAAGAAGGCCAAGCAGAAGCCCGGCATAGGCGAGTTGCGCGCCCGAGGCAGGGCGAAGCCCGGCCATCTCCGCCAGCCCGAGCGTTTCACCACGGGCCCTGTGGCGGCTTTGCTCGTAAAGGCCGATCGCCAGGAACGGCCCGACGATGAGAAAACCGGACATCGCGGGAAGCGCGAGATAGAGCAGCCCGCCGGCATGAAGCGCCCAGAGCGCGGCGTATGATGCAAGCGTCAGCACGAGGCCGTAGGCCGCGCTCGACCAGGGCTCCGCCGCGGCATCCCGCCATCCGGCGCGCAGCCAGCCCAATGCCGCGCCCGCCGGAAGGTGGCGCGCGAAACGCGGCGCCGGGCGATCCGGCTTGCGAAGGACGGGAAGCGGTTCGAGCATGTCCCTTCTCCTCTCAGCAGGCGCGCTTGGCAGGCGCCGCGCCGGTGACGGCGGCGCAGGCGGGTTGCGAGTCGAGCGCGACGGCCAGAAGATGCGCGTTCGCTGCCAGGAACACGGCCGCGCAAGTCACCGCCGCCGCGATGGCCAGGCGTTTTTGTGCCTGCGCCGTCATTCCGCCCCCCCGCCGCCGGCCGTTGCCAGCGCCGCCACATAAACTGCCAGCAGGTTCACCTCTGCCTCCGACAGCCGCCCCGCCCAGGCCGGCATGACCCCGATGCGTCCATGCGAGATGGTCTGAAAGACCGTCTCGGCATCCTGCCCGTAGATGGTCGCGGCGTCGGTCAGCGACGGGGCGCCGATGCCCAGCCCGCCTTCGCCGCCGTCGCCGTGACAGGCCGCGCAGTTCTCGGTGAAGAGCGCCGCCGCCGGACCTGACGCGTCGACCGCGCCTGCCGGCAAGGCCGCGACGTAGTCCGCAAGCGAAGCGCGCTCCGGGCGGTCCATCCAGCCGAAGGACGGCATCTCGGCAATACGCGAGTCGTCGTTGGCATTGATGCCGTCACGGATCGTCACGGCAATCTCCTCAGGATCGCCGCTCCAGAGCCAGTAATCGTCGGCGAGGACCGGAAAGCCCGGCCCGCCCTGCCCCGAACTGCCGTGGCAGGCGGCGCAGTTGTCCCCGAACAGCCGTTGCGCGGCGGGCATGGCATGTTCCAGCAGCGCGGGATCGGATTGCAGGGCAGCAAAATCCGGCGTGGTGAAGCGGTCGAGCCAGTCCGTTCGCTCTTCCGACAGCGCCCGGAACCCGCTGACCGCCTCTTCGCCCTGATCGAGCCCGAGAAGGCCGCGCGTGTAGTCGCGCCCGATCGGCCAGGCGGGCAACAGAATCCAGGCGACAACCGAATAGAGGAACGTCAGCACCAGCGCCCAGATCACGATCTTCGGGAAGGCGGTGTTGAGTTCGGTGATCCCGCCCCAGTCGTGGCCGGTGGTGTCGTAGCCGGTGACCGGATCGACCTTGCGGTTGCCGGTATGGGGATCGGCGCCGGGCAGCTGCCGTGGGTCGGTCTGCTCAGTCATGCCCGTCCTCATGTTTCAGAATGGACCGTGCGGCCCGGTCATAGGCCCTGCGGCGCGACGGGCTGTAGACGCGGATCACGACGACGAGGAAGAAGCCCATCAGCCAGATCAGGCCGACCGTCTTGGCGAGATAGACGAGAAGGTCGTGGCTCATTGCCCGCCCTCCGCAAGGAGGCGTGCCGGCGCTTCGGTCAGCGTGCCGAGCGATTGCAGATAGGCCACCACGGCGTCCATTTCGGTCAGCCGCGCGGGGTCGCCGTCGAAGGCGCGGACCGCGACCTTCTCACCGTAGCGTGCGCGCACCGCATCGGCGCCGTCGCCATCGGGGCGGCTCTGTGCTGCGGCGTCAACTTCGGCCGTCGCGATCATCGCCGCGTCATAGGGTACGCCAAGCCTTGCCAAAGTCAGGAGTTCGTCCTGCAAAAGCCCGGTATCGAGCGGCCGGGTCAGCCAAGGATAGGCCGGCATGATCGACGCCGACACCACGGCGCGCGGGTCGATCAGATGCTCGACATGCCAGCGATCGGAATACTTGCCGCCCAGACGCGCCAGGTCCGGCCCGGTGCGCTTCGATCCCCAGAGCATCGGGTGATCGTAGGCGGATTCCCCGGCAAGCGAATAGGGGCCGTAGCGGTCGATCTCGTCGGCAAGGCTGCGCACCATCTGGCTGTGACAGGCATAGCACCCTTCGCGGATGTAGATCTCGCGCCCGGCGAGTTCCAGCGGCGTCAGCGGGCGCAGGTCGGCGGGCACCTCGACGGTTTCATCGATGGTGAACAGCGGCGCGATCTCCACCAGCCCGCCGATCGAGGCCGCGACGATGATCGCGGCGACCAGCCCCATCGAGATCTTTTCGAGATTGTAGTGCAGCTTCAGCATCGCCTTACTCCGCCGGCTGCGCGACAAGCGGACGGTCGGGCGCCTCGCCCCTCGCCGCCCGCATCGTCACGCGGCAGTTCCAGGCGCAGACCACCGCGCCCGTCAGGAACAGCGCCCCGCCGATGGTGCGCAGAAGGTAATAGGGCGCCATCGCCTGAACCGACTGGAGGAAGCTGTAGCGGAGCGCGCCGCTCTCGTCATAGGTGCGCCACATCAATCCTTGCGTGATCCCGGCGTTCCACATCGAGACGACGTAGATCAGCGTTCCCGTCACCGCGAGCCAGAAGTGCCATTCAACCGCGCGCGAAGAGGCCATCTGATCGCGCCCCGACAGCTGCGGCACCAGCGTGTAGAGCGCGCCGAAGATGATCATCGCCACCCAGCCAAGCGTGCCGGAATGAACGTGGCCTACCGTCCAGTCGGTGTAGTGGGAAAGCGAGTTGACCGGGCGGATGGCGAGGAAGGAGCCCTCGAAGGTCGAGAGGCCATAGAAAACGGCCGCCACGAACATGAAGCGCAGCGTCGCGTCGTCGCGCACCTTGTGCCAGGCGCCGTTCAGCGTGGCGATGGCGTTGCCCGCCGAGGCCCAGCTCGGCACCAGCAGCATGACCGAGAAGGTCATGCCGAGGGTCTGCGCCCAATAGGGCAGCGCGGTGTAGTGCAGGTGATGCGAGCCGACCCAGATATAGAAGAAGGTGATGCCCCAGAAGCTGACGATCGACAGGCGATAGGACCAGATCGGCCGCCCCGACCGGACCGGCAGGAAGTAGTAGAGCATCCCGAGGAACCCGGCGGTCAGGAAGAAGGCGACCGCGTTGTGGCCGTACCACCACTGCACCATCGCGTCCTGAACGCCCGACCAGATGGGGAAGCTCCGCGCCGCCGAGAGCCGCACCGGCAGGGCGAGGTTGTTGACGATGTGCAGCATCGCCACGACAAGGATGAAGGCAAGGTAGTACCAGTTCGCGACGTAGATATGCGGCTCTGCCCGGCGCGCCAGCGTGCGGAGGTAGAGGGTGAAATACGTCACCCAGATCACCACGAGCCAAAGGTCGGCATACCATTCCGCCTCGGCATATTCCTTGGACTGGGTGGAGCCCATCAGATAGCCGGTGACGGCCCAGGCACAGAAGAGGTTGTAGCCGAGAAGCACGACCCAGGGGCTGAGGTTGTCCGCCAGCCGGGCGCGCGAGGTGCGTTGCAGCACGTGGAACGAGGTGGCGATCAGCGCATTGCCGCCGAAGCCGAAGATGATGCCGGTCGTGTGCACGGGCCTCAGCCGCCCGAAACTGGTCGCGGGCCAAAGCGGCGTCGCCTCGGGCCAGTAGAGAAGGGCCGCGACCCAGACGCCGATGCCCATGCCGATCAGCGCCCAGATGAGCGTCATCGCGATGCCGAACCGCGTCGGCGCGTCATAATAGCGGCGCATCCGGTCGGCGGGCGGGGGCGGATCGTAGAGTGCCGCGCCGAGCAGGAAGACGAGCCACAGGCCGAGCCCGAGCGCCATGGCGCCGTGCAGGGCCATGACGCCGTGCCGGGCCGCGCCGGCCATGACCAGACCGAGGAGCGCCAGAAGCGCGGCGAGCAGGAGGGCGGCCTGCCGTTCGGGGATGCTCAGGGTTCCGGTCATCTCTCCGCGTCCTCCCGCATCACGCGGCCTCCCGGACGGGAAGCGCGATGTCGCTCAGGGTCGAGCGGTTGAGATCCTCCAGGAACCGCGCCTCGGCGTGGCGCAGCCGCGCCTTGAGCCGGCAACAGCCCTCGATCGCGCAGTCGCCGCCGGTGCGTCCGAAGCATTCGACCAGGGCCTGGCCGTCCTCGAGCAGCCGCACGACATCGCCAAGGCGCACCTCGGCGGGCTCCTTGCACAGGACCGCCCCGCCGCCGCCGCCGCGCCGGGTCTCGACAATGCCGCCGCGCGCGAGCTGCTGCATGATCTTGGTCAGATGGTTGCGCGACAGCCCGAACTCCGCGGCCAGATCGGCGGTCGAGAAGGCGGTTCCCGGCGCGCTCGCCATGCGCATCAGCATGCGCAGCCCGTAATCGGTGAAGGATGTCAGGCGCATGTCGGGCGGCCCCCGCTAATCGGTATTTACAATACCTATTAACAGGTCTACACAGAATTGCAAGCCGAACAGCGGGAGGCCCACGATGCACGACGCCGCCGAAGATCGAACGGTCGCGCGATCCGCCCGCCCGGCGATGACCGCGGCGCTGATGGAGCGGACCGGCCTCGACGACGACATCCTGACCACGCTCGTCCACCGCTTCTACACGCGGGTGCGCGCCGACGCGGCGCTCGGCCCCATCTTCGAGGACCGGATCGCCGACTGGACGCCGCATCTCGACCGGATGGCGGCGTTCTGGTCGTCCGTCGCCCTGATGACCGGCCGCTACCATGGCGCGCCGGTGCCGGCCCATGCCGGTCTGCCGATCGGCTGGGAGCATTTCGACCGCTGGCTGGCGCTCTTTCGCAAGACCGCGCAGGAGACCTGCACCGCGGACGGGGCCGCCCATGTCATCGCCTGCGCGGAACGCATCGCGCGCGCGCTCCACATGGCGGTCGGAAACGCCGGGCCGCGCACTGTTCCGCCCCTGGAATGACCGGAGGAGACCGAGATGGCCGTTCCCGAGAATGCCGCAGACCTCACCCGCCATATCGAGACGCATTACCACGCCCGCCACCGGGCCGAGCTTCCCGAACTGGCGGCGCTGGCCGAGACGGTCGAAACCGTACATTTCGGCGATGAGGATGTCCCCGACGGGCTCTCCGCCCTTCTGCGCCGGATGATCGGCGAGCTCGAAGTGCACATGAAGAAGGAGGAGCTGATCCTCTTTCCCGCGATCCGCAAGGCGGCCTCCGGGCTCGACACGCCGATCGCCGCCATGCGCGACGACCATGACGACCACGCCGCCGACATCGCGCGGATCGGGCAGTTGACCAACGGACTGGCCCTGCCGCCGGGCGCATGCCCGATCTGGACACGCCTCTACGCGGAGCTGGGCGATTTCATCCAGGCGATCGAGGAGCATATCCGGCTCGAGAACGAGGTGCTTTTTCCACAATTCGAAACCCGGGGGGACCGCGATGTCTGACCTGCGCTTCCCGAAGCCGACGAAGGCCCTTCTCGATCACCGCCACGCCCTGGCGCCCGGGGCCGAGGATGCCTTCCGCGCCTTCTCCAAGGCCGTCTTCGCCGCCGGCGCGCTCGATCCCCGCACCAAGCAACTGATCGCCATTGCCGTGGCGCATGTCACGCAATGCCCCTGGTGCATCGAGGGCCACGTCAAGGCCGCGCGGCGGGAAGGGGCGACGGGCGAAGAGATCATGGAGGCGATCTGGGTCGCCGCCGAGATGCGCGCCGGCGCGGCCTGGGCGCATTCGCTCAAGGCGGTCGAATTGCTGGGCGACCCCGGGTCGCGAGGCGTCTGATGCCCGAGCGTCCACCCGTTCCCGACGACCCGGCCGGGCGTATCCGCATCAAGCGGATCTACCGGGCCGCGCGGGTGTCGGACGGCAAGCGGATCCTGGTCGACCGCCTGTGGCCGCGCGGCATCGCGAAGGACCGCGCCCGGCTCTTTTCCTGGTGCAAGGACATCGCGCCGAGCGACGGTCTGCGCAACTGGTTCCACGCCCACCCCGAGGCGTGGGAGGAGTTCGCGGCCCGCTACCGCCGCGAACTCGGGGCAATGGACGACGTGACCCGTGCGCTTGCCGCGCATGCCGAAGAGGGCGTCGTCACCCTGCTATATGCTTCGAAGAACGAGGAAGAGAACAACGCGGCCGTGCTCAGGGACGTCCTGCGCCAGCGCATAGAGGATGGAGTGACCAAGCATGCCTGACCTCAACCGAGCGGCGCCATTGCGCACTCCGCTTTGCGATCTTCTTGGATGCGACCTGCCGATCCTTCTCGCCGGCATGGGCGGCGTGTCGCGCTGGGAACTCGCGGCGGCCGTCGCCAATGCCGGCGGCTACGCCATGCTTGGCATGGTGCGCGAGAGCCCGGCGCTGATCACCGAGGAGGTCACGGCGCTGAAGGCCGCGACCGACCGGCCCTTCGCCGTCAACGTGATCCCCGCGGCGACGGAGCCGCGGCTTCTCGATGCCCAGATCGGTCGCTGCCTCGACCTCGGCGTGCCGGCCTTCTCGTTCTTCTGGGACGTGATGCCCGACGTCCTGGCGCGCGTGAAGCGGGCGGGATGCCTTGTCCTGCACCAGGTCGGCACGGTCGAGGCCGCGCGGATGGCCGAGGATGCCGGGGCCGACGTGATCATCGCCCAGGGCGTCGGGGCCGGCGGCCACGTCCACGGCCGCAGCCCCGTCTTCGCGTTGACCCAGGATATTCTCGATGCGGTCACGGTTCCGGTGGCCGCGTCGGGCGGGCTGGCTTCGGGCGCCGACCTCGCAGCGGCCCTGTCGATGGGTGCGGCGGGCGTCCAGTACGGCACCGCCTTCCTCGCGACCGAGGAGAGCTTCGCCCATCCCTACCACAAGGCCCGCATCGTGGAGGCAACTGGAACCGACACGGTGCTGACCGATGTCTTCGTTCTCAACTGGCCGAAAGGGGCTGCGGTCCGGGTGATCGCGAACAGCGTGACCGAGGGGTTGAACGGCAATGTCCTGGGCCACGACCCCGAAACCCTGCCGCGCGAGGCGATCGCCTGGGACGGCGACCAGCCGCGCCTGCGCTTCAGCACCGATTCGCCGCTCAGGACCACCACAGGGGACCTTGAGGCGATGGCGCTTTATGCCGGAACCGGCGCCGGCGCGATCGGCGGTATCGTGCCCGCGGCGCAGCGTGTCACGGGTATCGCGGCGGGGGCCTGCTATGCTCTGGCAGCGACGGCAACCAGCGACCGCGAGGGGGTGGCATGAGCGACGATCCCGACAATTTCCGCTGCCGCAGCGGCTTTTCCTCGCCGCCATGCTATGCCGCCGAGATCGCGCCCGACTATTTCGACCCGCTGGCCGTGGACCCCGAACAGGCCCGCGACGTCGCCCGCTGGCGCAAGGCCGAGCGGGTCCGGCTGCGCGCCGAGCGCCAGGACATCGCGGTCGCCGACCGGCAGGCGATCGGCGCGGCGCTGATCGCGCATCTGCGCGAGGTGCTGAGGGAAAGGTTCGGCGGCGCGCGGGGCCGCGTCTTCTCCGCCTACTGGCCGATCAAGGGCGAACCGGACCTGCGCCCGCTGATGGCCGAACTGGATGCCGCCGGCGTGACCGTCGCGCTGCCGATCGTCGAGACCAAGGCGGCCCCCCTCACCTTCCGCCGCTGGACGCCCGGCACGAAGATGGTGCGCGGCGACTGGAACATCCCCGTGCCACCGCCCGACGCCCCCGAGGTCACGCCCGAGATCGCGCTCGCGCCGCTGGTCGGATGGACGGCCGAGGGCTATCGGCTGGGCTATGGCGGCGGCTATTTCGACCGGACGCTGGCGGCGCTGAAGCCCCGCCCCTTCGTGATCGGGATCGGGTTCGACTCCGCCCGGCTCCAGACGATCTTTCCGCAACCCCATGACATCCCGCTCGATCTGATCCTGACCGAGGCCGGGAGGCGATCTGACCGGATGACAGAATGACCACCACAGCAGAACAGATGCGGGCCTGGCGCGGCCCGGCGATCCTCAGCTTCGGCTTCCGGCCCTTCTTTCTCGGCGCCGCGCTCTGGGCCGCGCTAGCGATGGTCCTCTGGATCTCGGCGCTCACCGGCGCGGTCGACCTGCCGACGCGGTTCGATCCGGTCACATGGCATGCGCATGAGTTTCTGTTCGGCTATCTCTCGGCGGTCATCGCCGGTTTCCTTCTGACCGCGGTTCCCAACTGGACCGGGCAGTTGCCGATCGTCGGCTGGCCGCTCGGCGGGCTTTTCGCGCTCTGGGTCATCGGTCGCGCGACCGTTCTCTGTTCGGACGGCCTGCCGCCCGTCGCGGTAGCGGCCGCCGACCTTGCCATGCCGGTGGCGCTGACCGGATTCCTCGCGCGCGAGATCATCACTGGCCGGAACTGGCGCAACCTGATCGTGCTCGTCATGCTCGGTACCTTCACGCTCGCCAACGCGGTTTTCCACGTCGAGGGGGCCTCCGGCGCCTATGCCGCGCAGGGCTACGGGCTCAGGGCGGGTCTCGGTGCGACCCTGATGATGATCGCGGTCATCGGCGGGCGCATCGTTCCGTCCTTCACCCGGAACTGGCTGGCACGTCAGGGGCCGGGCCGGCTGCCGGTGCCGCCGATGCAACGCTTCGACAAGATCGCGCTGCTGGCGCTGCTCGTCGCGCTTGTCGCCTGGATCGCGGCGCCGGACAGGCAAGCGACGGCTGCGCTGCTTCTGGTCGCCGGGGCGCTGCATCTCGCCCGGCTCGCAAGATGGGCCGGCGATCGGACAGGGGCCGAACCGCTTCTGTGGATCCTCCATGTCGGCTATCTCTTCCTGCCGCTCGGCGCCGTCACGCTCGCCGCGTCGATCCTTGTGCCCGGTGTCTTCGGCGGCGCGGCGGCGCAGCATCTCTGGATGGCGGGCGCTGCCGGAATGATGACGCTCGCGGTCATGACCCGGGCGACGCTTGGCCATACCGGCCAGGAGCTGACGGCCGGCAAGGGCACCCTGGGGCTTTATCTGATGCTGTTGACGGCGATTCTCGCGCGCCTCGCCGCAGGTCTGTGGCCCGATCAGGCAACGGTTCTGCACACGCTGTCGGCGCTTGGCTGGATCGCCGCCTTCGGCGGCTTCGCCCTGATCTACGGCCCGGCGATCCTGCGGCCGCGTGTCTGGGATTGATCGGCCTGACGCGTCGGCCCGAGCTTTCCGATCCGCCGTTCGGCAATCGTCAAGGCGACGATTCCCCGGCCGCCTCTCCGATCAGTCGTGCCACCTGCGCGCCAAGCGCCATGTCGGCCACCTGCCCGAAATGGCGCGCCCGCATCCGGCCCGCGCGGTCGATCAGGACAAGGCTCGGCGTACCCTGAAGGCCCCAGGCCTCCATCGTGCGCGGCAGCGGCCCGTCGCCGCCCGCGTCGATGGCAACGGGAAAGCGGATGCGCCATTCGTGCAGGAAGGCAGTTAGGCCTAAACGGCTGTTGCCTTCGTGATGCTCGAAGACGCCGTGCAGTCCGATCACGGCGAGATCCTCTTCCCTGAAGGTCTGCGCGAGGCGCTGCGCCTGCGGCAGGCCGTTCAGGACGCAACCGGGGCAGAGCATCTGAAAGACCTCGACCGCCAGCACCCTGCCACGGAAATCGCCCAATGCAAGCGGGCGGTCTGTGTTGAGCCAGCCGGCAACGTGGAAGGGAATGTCGTCCATGCGATCCTGCCTTTGAGGTGCCGGGCGCGGACAGTCGCCCGCGCCCCGTTTCGTTACTGTCCGACCTCTCCCGGCAGGCTCAGATCGCCCGAGGCGACGTCGAAAACGTCGGTAACGCAGAGCAGCGGCGCGTGGACATTCGCGTTGACCTGCAAGGCCGCAGTCACGCCGTCGAACCGCGCCGCCTCCACCGCGCCGATATCGGCGAAGGGCACGGTGACGCTCAGGATCGGCCCGGCAAATACCGGCGACCAGCCGGGGCTGTCGATCAGGATCGGCAGGCCCGGCCAGGTCAAGGGCAGCGCCGGCGTGGCCCCTTCGGGAATGTCGATGACCTTGAGCGCGCCCGCCCCGCAGGCCTCGTCCGGTCCGAGGACGACCCAGTGGCTGTGCCAGGCCCCGCCATCGTCGCCGGTCGTGCCGGAGCCGGTTTCATCGAACAGGGGCGTGTCGTCGAAATCGGGATGGATGGTGACGGCGAAGGCGAGGATGCCCGCGCCCGCCTCGAATCCCACCACGGCGGGGTCGAGCGTCGTCGGCCAGACATAGGAAAAGACCGGCGCCCCGCCGAGCGCGCCCTTCGCATCCGGCCTCTCCTCCCCCGGCGTGCCCGCGACCGACATGGTGAAGGTCGCGGTGCGACCCTCGGTGGTGATGTTCGCGGCGACGATGTCGAAGGCGGCGCGGGCGGCATTGCCCTGCCCGGCGGGCAATTCATGGCCTGCCGCCGCGCCTGCGGCAAGCGCGATACAGGCGGCGGTGGCATGGCGGAGGGTTCCGTTTCGTGTCATCATGAGGGGCTTCCTTTCGTGACAGAGGGGTTGCATCCGGGGCGTCCGGGCCGTTGCAGCGGCTTTCCGGGCGCCCCACTCACCCCACGGCGGCAAGACGCGCCCGGTTTCGGGCGGCCTCCTCCTCCGTGGCGGTCTCGTGATCCGCACAGTCGAGCCTGAGGCCGCCATTGCCGAAGGCGGCGTCGACGAAGCCGCAATGATGCGGCCGCGCCGGATCGTCATGGACATGCGGGCGGAAATGGCGGCAGGTGAGGCACATCTGCTGGATCGGGATGGCCTCCGCCTCCTGAAGCGAGCGTATGATCAGGGAGAGCGTGCGCAGGAGCGCACCGCGATCGGCATCGCCAAGCCTGGCGATCGCCGCATCCAGCGGTTCCGGCACGTCGGGCATCACGGCCGCAAGCGCGCGTCCCTGCCCGGTTGCCTCGATCCGGCGGGCGCGGCCATCCTCGGGATCGGGCCGGCGTTCGGCCAGACCCTTCGCGACGAGGGCCGAGATCGTGTCGCTGAGGCTCGCCTGCGTGACGCCGAGCCGCTGGGCGAGGTCGGCCGCGCGCTCCGGCTGGCGGGATATGCGTTGAAGCACGTCGCCCTGGCTGGGGTTGAGCCCGTACTCCTTGGCCACACTCCACTGGTTGGAGCGCCAGAAAAGCGCGAGGCGTTCGAAAGCGGTGGCGATCTGGCGAATCTGGTTTTGCATCGGAGCCCTCCACTTCTTATAAATAGGATTCCTAACTAAATACAAGCAACATCTGACCAGGCCCCCGGTGTCATCGCCGCCGCGATCGTTTCCAGATGCCTCGTCATCATCCGCGCGGCCGCAACGGGATCCGTCGCGGCGATGGCATCCACGATCCGTTCATGCTGGTCGCTGTGAAGTGTTCGGAATTCCTCGACCCCGATGCGGTGGTAGGTTCGATCCCATTCGCGCTGCCAGGCGGCGCGGCGGCGCGCGCCGGAAAGATAGCCAAGAAGGCCCACGAGCACCGGGTTGCCGGTCACCACGGCAATCGCGCGGTGGAAGGCATCATCGGCCTGTTCGCAGGCGGCACGGTCGCGGGCGGCCCGCCCGGCAGCGACCCGCGCGCGCAGATGGCCGATATCGGCGGCATCGGCGCGGAGCGCGGCCTCGGCCGCGACCTGCGGCTCCAGCACCAGCCGCGCCCGCATCAGGTCGGGCGGCGTCGCGCCCTCGACCAGAAGCGTGTCGCGGACGGGAAGGTGGCGCGGGCGGCGGCCCCGGAACGTGCCCTGCCCGACATGGCGCCAGATCGCGCCGTCCGCCTCGAGCGCGGAGAGCGCCTTGCGCAACGTTTCACGGCTGCATCCGAGCCGCAGCGCGAGATCGCGCTCCGGCGGCAGACGGTCGCCGGTATCGGGCGCGAGCATGTCCAGCAGGTCCGGCAGATCGGCCCGAACCTGCGCGAGAGAGCGTCTGGACAAGATGCAGGGTCCTTTCCGGACCAATTTGCATACCAATCATCACCCATGCAAGAACCCGCGCAAAGCGAATCGGATGGCCGGGGGCGAAATGGCGGACCTACTGTTGCTGTGCCTGGCTGGGCTTGCCGCCGGTCTTCTGAACGCGGTCGCGGGCGGGGGCACATTCCTGAGCCTGCCCGCGCTGATCTATGTCGGGGTGCCGCCGGTCAGCGCCAATGCCACGGCCACGCTGACCGCGCTGCCGGGTTACCTGAGCAGCGCCTGGGCCTTCCGCCACGACATGCAGGCCGAAGGGCGGCTTGGCCTCCGTCCCATCGTCGCCATCGCGGCGACGGGCAGCGTCGTCGGCGCGCTTCTTCTGATCGTCACGCCGGGGGACACGTTCCTCTGGATCGTGCCGTGGCTGCTTCTGCTGGCGACCATGCTCTTCGCGGCCGGGCCGCACCTGCTCGCCGTACTGCGCAAGCGCGGCGTCGGCGGCGCGGCCGGCCCCGTGATCTCGGCCATCGCGATCCTCGCCGTGTCGGTCTATGGCGGCTATTTCAACGGCGGTCTCGGCATCATGCTGCTCGCCGCTTTCGGGCTTCTCGGCTATGTCAACCTGCACGGCATGAACGGGCTGAAGAACGTCCTGTCGGCCGTCCTGTCGCTGATCTCGGCGCTGACCTTCATCACTGCGGGTCTCATCGCGTGGGAACAGGCCGCCGTCATGGCCGCAAGCGCGGCGGTCGGCGGCTACATCGGCGCGCGCCAAAGCCGCAGGATCACCCGCACCGATCTTCTCAGGCACTTCGTGACTGCGGTCGGCGCGATCATGACACTCCTGTTCTTCCTGCGCTGAGGTATACGCGACCTTTGCCGCAGCCGCCCCGGCCCATCATGTGCGAAAATACTTGATGATGATGTTGCGCCCGGCCTCGACCACCGGCCGGGCATCGAGGTTCGTGCTTCTCGCCAGGATGACCGGCTCGCGCGCAGTGGCCTCGGCGATGCGGATGGCGCTGACAGGGGCCCCGTCATAGGACATCGAACCCGGAGGCGCCGAATAGCTGATGCCGACCCCTTCCCCATTCGCGGCAAGCGAGCGCATCACCTCCAGCAGGTTCACGCGGTGCACGAAGACCGGCGAAAGGTCGTGCTGACGAAAAAGATGCGTCCAGTGCCGGAGGGACAGGCCATCATCGAATACGATCAGAGGCTCCCCGGCCAGGTCGGCCAGGGAGACCTGCGTCTTCGTTGAAAGGCGGTGTTCGCGCGACACGAAGGCATGGGGCGCGATGTTCAGAAGCGGCGTCTTTTCGAATTTCGAATGCAGTCCGAGGTCGAAGGTCACGGCAAGGTCGATCCGGCCATCGGCCATGTCCCGTGCAAGATTGTTGAAACTTCCCACCCGCCAGCGGACGTCGACGTCGGGCAGGGCTTCGCGAAGATGCCTGACCAGTGGCACCAGGAAAAAGGGCGCGAGATCGGTGAAGCATCCGATCGAGAAGGTGCCGTTCGCAAGGCTCTTGGCCTCGGACGGATCCTCGAGGCGGCGCGCGGTCGTCAGCAGCGCTTCGACCTCGGCCACGTAACGGATCGCGAACGGCGTCAGGCGAAGGGCCGCCCCCCTCTTGCGCACGAAAAGCGTCTGGCCCAGACGCTCCTCGACGACATTCAGGGCCACCGATAGCGACGGCTGGGAGATGTTGAGCGCGGCGGCGGCGGCAGACATGCTGCCGGCGCGGGCGACGGCGACCACGTATTCCATCTGGCGCAGGGTTATATATAGCATGAAGCTATATATATCTTAAAGAAACATTATTTGAAACTAACCAATACAAATGTCATCTTGCGCCTTCCAAGGAACGCGAGGACTGCCAAATTGACCCATCCGCTTGTCACTGAGAACGACATCGCCACCTATCAGCGCGACGGCGTCGTTCTGATCCGGGGCCTGTTCAAGGACCATGTCGAAACGCTCCGCAAGGGGATCGAGCGCAACATGGCCGAGCCCGGCCCCTATGCCGCCGAGAACCTGAAACCCGGCGAGGGCGGGCGCTTTTTCGACGATTACTGCAACTGGACCCGCATCCCCGAATTCGAGGAGGTGATCCGCACCTCGCCCGCCGCCGAGGTCGCCGCCGATCTCATGCGCTCAGACAGCGTCCAGGTCTTCCACGACCACGTGCTGGTGAAAGAGCCCGGCACCTCGAAGCCGACGCCCTGGCACCAGGACGGCCCCTACTATTTCGTCGAGGGCGCGCAGACCGTCAGCTTCTGGTCGCCGATGGACCCCGTGCGCGAGGCCAGCCTGCGCTGCGTCGCCGGCTCGCACAAATGGGAAAAGCCGGTGCTGCCGACGCGCTGGCTGTCGGAGGAAAACTTCTACCCCGATCCCGAGGCCTACATGCCGGTGCCGAACCCCGACGAGGAAGGCATGGACATCCGCGAGTGGGAGATGGAGCCCGGCGATGCGGTGGCGTTCAACTACGGCACGCTGCACGGCGCGCGCGGCAACAACGCCGGGTCGCGGCGGCGCGCCTTCTCGCTGAGGCTGCTCGGCGACGATGCCCGTTATGTGGAACGCCCGGGCCGCACCTCGCCGCCGTTCCCCGGCCATGACATGACCCCGGGGCAGAAGCTGCGGGAAGACTGGTTCCCCGTCATCTGGAACCGCTGACACCCGACAGGCGGATTGGCCGGAACATCGGCCATTCTGCCGTTCAGATCATCTGGCGCGGTCGGCTTTGACGGTCGCTTCCAGTGACTGCATGACGGCCTTTCCGGTGTTGTGCAGGTGCTTGCGCCATATCCGGAAGGCGCCGTCGGCATCGCGGGCGCGGAACGCCTGCATGAGCTGTTCGTGTTCTTCCAGCGCCTCATTCCGGCGCTCGTCCGATACGATTGCCACGAACCGGCCGCGCCGGGCCCGCAGCATCAACCGCTCATGCATGTCGGCAAGGGCACCGTTTTCCGCGAGCTCGATAATGCGTTCGTGGATCTGCGAGTTCATTTCGAAATAGTGGTTTCGGTCCCCGCGTTCGTGGCATTTGCGCATCCTGCTGTGCAGAAGCTCCAGTTCCGCAAGATCTTCGCTTTTCATCCGCGCGCAGGCGCTCTCTGCCGCCACGGCTTCCAGCGCGGCGATGACCGCGAAGAGCGATTCGATGTCGGCCGGGTCCAGCGGTATGACCCTCGCCCCCCGGTTGACCGGGTTTTCCACCAGACCGTCGAGCGTCAGCGTCTTGATCGCCTCCCTGAGCGGCGTCCGCGAGACGCCGAGACGTTTGGCAAGTTCCACCTCGACGATCCGCTCTCCGGGTGCCATCTCGCCAAATACGATCATGTCCCGCAAGCGATCAACGACTTGATCGTGAAGGGATTTCCTTTCCAACGTGATGGAAGAGGATGACCTGCTCCCTTGGCGCGCACCAGCAGCCGACGACATTTTCCCGTTCTCCACGATTGGTCTTTCAGTTCGTGACCCACTTATCCAACGAACAATGGCGGTTGTCCAGACATTGCATGTTGCATGCAAAATGCAATTGTGCGAAAAGATATGGCGCAGGCCCGAACGAATGACGCCTGCACCACGATGATCAATCGCGCGAGCCCCGACACGGACGCTTCATCGCGAAGAAACAGGGAACCCGAAATGACCTACGCTACTCGCATCCGCCCGATCGCTTCACTTCTCCTGGCCGGCACCGTGTCAATGAGCGCGCTCGCCGCCTCGGCCGACACCATCCGCCTCAGCACGACGGTGGCCGACACCTCGAACTGGGTGAAGGCGGCCAACAAGTTCAAGGAACTCGTCGAGGAGCGCAGCGGCGGCGCGCATACGGTCGAGGTCTATCCCAGTGGCGTTCTGGTCGGCGGCAACGACCGGGTCGAGCTGGAGATGGCGCAGGCCGGCGCCGTCGACATCATCATGAAGTCGACCCCCTGGCTGAGCCAGATCAACAACGAATTCCAGGTCGTCGCCATGCCGTGGATCTTCCCGGACGCCGATACCGCCATGGCGGTCATGGATGGCCCGGTCGGCCAGCGCCTGTCCGACGGTCTGGCCGAGGTCGGGATCGAGGCGCTCGGCTGGGGTTCCGGCAGCTTCTTCCAGCTTTACTCCAACCCCGGCCCGATCGCCACGCCGGACGACATCGCCAACGTCAAGATCCGCACCCCCGGCCTCGACCTCTATCTCGAATCTTGGGCCGCGGTCGGCGCGACGCCGGTGGCGATGAGCTTTGCCGAGGTCTTCACCGCCCTTCAGGCCGGTGCGATCGACGGCGGCATCTCGCCCATCCCGCTGATCTACGCCTCGCGCTTCTTCGAGGTCAGCAAGAACATCGCCGTGATCAACTTCTCGTTCGAGGCGGTCGGCATGCTTGGCAGCACTGCGGCGCTGGCGCGCTTCTCGCCCGAGGATCAGGAGCTTATCCGCCAGGCCGGTCACGACGCGATGCTCTACCAGCGGGAAGTGGCGGCGGCCGAGGAATCTGAGCTGGCCAAGAAGATGGAAGAGGACGGCGTGAACATCCAGACGCCCGCGCCCGAGGCGCTGGCCGAGTTCAAGGCCCGCGTCGCGCCGGTCTTCGACAAGTTCCGCGGCACGATCGGCGAAGACCTTGTCGCCCAGGTCGAGGCAGAGGTGGCGAAAGCCGCGCAGTAGCTCGACCCCCGCGGCGCGCGCGCTCCCCGCGCGCCGCGACCCCCTTGCGTTCATGGAGTCCCTGACATGCATGAGTTTCTGCACAAGGCCGGCGGCGTTCTCGATCGGGCGGAAAAGTACCTGATCGTCACTCTTGTCGGCGGCATCGTCCTTCTGGTCTTTTCCGGCGCGCTGTCGCGGTATGTCTTCAACTACTCCATCGCCTGGTCGGAGGAGCTTGCCCGCTTCTTCTTCCTCTGGGGGGCGCTCTTCGGCGCGGCCGCGGCCTGCCGGACGGGGCAGCACGGCGGCATCCCGCTTGTCGTCGACAACTTTCCCCGGCCGCTGCAAAAGATCGTGGAACTGGTCGTCGTCGTCGGCATGCTCGGCTTTCTCGGCTACCTGGTCTGGCAGAGCTTCGGCACCACCCTGCGCGCGCTGAGCACCGGGCAGATCAGCATGACGACGAAGATCCCGATCTGGTTCGTGAACTTCGGCATGCTTCTCGCCTTCGCTCTCGCCGTACTGAGGACGATCCAGGGATACCTGATCGGCTCGTACCGCATCGACAATCCCACCGTCGAATAACCGCATCATAGCGCCCCACCCTGGCACGAGGCTTTCGCAATGGACCTTCTCACCAATCCTGCGATCATTGGGCTGTTCATCTTCTTCGGCCTGCTGGCCCTGAACTTCCCGGTCTTCGCGGCCATCGGCATCGCCGGACTCACGGCGTTCGTCGTCTTCGACGCCGGCCCGCTCAGCGTCGTGCCCTATGTCTTCTCCGGCTCGCTCGACTCGTTCCCGCTGCTGGCGACCCCGCTCTTCATCGTGGCGGGGAACATGATCACCCGCACCGGGATCGCCAACAAGCTGGTCCGGGTCGCCGAGCTGATCGTCGGCCCGCTGCCGGGCGGCCTCGCGCTGACCGTTCTGGTCACGGGCGCCGTCCTGGCGTCGATGTCGGGCTCCAACATCGCGACCGTCGCGGCGCTGAGCTTCCTCGTCAAGCCGATGGCGGAACGCGGCTATCCGCGCGCCTTCGCCGTGGCCTGCGTCGCCGCCGGCTGCACCTTCGGCGTCGTCATTCCGCCGTCGATCGGCTTCATCATCTACGGCGTCGTGACCGAGACCTCGATCCCGAAGCTTTTCGCCGCCGGCGTCGGGCCGGGCATGGTCATGCTCGTCATCCTCGGCACCTACGTGCTCGCCGTGTCGTGGAAGCGCGGCTATGCCGGCGCCACGCTGGAACCGCGCACGATGGCGAACTTCGTCGCCGCGGTGAAGGATGCGTTCTGGGGCCTGATGGCGCCGGTGATCATCCTCGGCGGCATCTATACCGGCATCTTCACCGCGACCGAGGCCGCGGCGGTGGCGGTCGTCTACCTCTTCATCATCGACCGGCTGGTCTACCGCGCCATCCCGATCAAGGCGCTGCCCGACGTGCTGTTCGACAGCGGCCGCACCATCGGCGTCATCGTCCTGATCATCGCCACCTCGGCGGTCTACGGCTGGATCATGCAGACCCAGGGCCTCGCCACGCGGCTGAACGAGGCCGTCCTGTCGGCCTCCGGGGGCAATTCCGTCCTGATCCTTCTCTTCTTCAACGTCATCCTTCTGGTCGTCGGCGCCTTCCTCGAACCGATCGCGGCGATGTACCTTCTGGTGCCGCTGTTCAAGCCGACGCTGGAGGCGATTGGCTTCGACCTCGTCCACTTCGGCGCGGTGCTGACGGTGAACCTGTCGATGGCGCACCTGACGCCGCCGGTCGGTGTCGGCCTCTACCTCGCCTCGCAACTCGGCGGCGTGCCCTTCGCCACCGCCGCCCGCTACGCGATCCCCTTCGTCATCCTGGAATTCCTGATCGTGCTCATCGTGACCTACGTGAAGCCGATCGCGATGTTCCTGCCTTCCCTGCTATAAGTGAGACCCGTGCGATGCGCGTATTGCTGATCAACCCCAACACCTCCGAGGGCCTGACCGACCGGCTGGCCGCGGCCGCGCGCGGCGCGGCGGCGGCGGGCACGACCGTCGACTGCGCCACGGCGCCGCGCGGCGTTCCCTACATCTCCACCCGCTCCGAGGCGCTGGTCGGCGGTCTCTGCGCGCTGGAGATCCTGGCGGAACGGCACCAGGACTACGACGCCGCCATCGTCGCCGCCTTCGGCGATCCCGGGCTGGGTGCGGCGCGCGAATTGTTCGACATTCCGATCGTCGGCATGTCGGAGGCGGGAATGCTGACCGCCTGCATGCTGGGCGGCCGCTTCGCCATCGTCACCTTCGCCCAGGCGCTTGGCCCCTGGTACCGCGAATGCGTCGCCTGGCACAGGCTGGAAAGCCGCTGCGCCGGCATCCGCATGCTCGACAGCACGTTCCGTTCCATCACCGAGGTGCAGGAGGAGAAGGAGTCGCTGCTCGTCGATCTCGCCAACCGTGCGGTCGCGGAGGACGAGGCCGATGTCGTGGTCCTGGCCGGCGCGCCGCTGGCCGGGCTGGCGGCGAAGGTCCGCGACCGCATCCCGGTGCCGGTCGTCGACTGTGCCGCGGCGGCGGTGAAACAGGCCGAAGCGCTGATCGCCCTGAACCCGCGCAGCGCCGAGGCCGGAAGCTTCCGCCGCCCCGGCGCGAAGGAGTCGATCGGAATCCACCCCGCGCTTGCCGCCCGCATCGCCCACCGGCCTTGGTCCTGAGCAACGCCGATTGAGAGGTATGGAATGAACGAACACTGGCAGGCCGGTGTCGCGGCCCTTTCGCGGGCCTACCGCGACGGCACCACCGACCCGATCGAGGTCACGCGCTGTCTGACCGAGCGGATCGCGCGGATCGACCCGCAGCTGAACGCCTATAACCGCCTCGATCCGGGGCTGGAGGCCGCGGCGGCGGACAGCGCCGAGCGGCTGCGGACCGGCCGCGCGCGGTCGCCGCTCGAAGGCGTGCCTCTTGCCGTCAAGGACAACCTTGCCGTCGCCGGCATGCCGGCGGCTTGGGGCAGCCGGGTCTTCGCGGATACGGTCTGTGAGGCGGACGAGTTGCCGATCGCACGGCTGCGCGCCGCCGGCGCCCTTTTCATCGGCAAGACCAACACGCCGGAATTCGCCGTCGAGGGGTTCACCGCCAGCGAGACCTTCGGCGTCACCGGCAACCCCTGGAACCCGGCGCTGACGCCCGGCGGTTCGTCCGGCGGCTCGGTCGCGGCGGTCGCGGCGGGCCTAGCGGCGGCGGGTCTCGGCACCGATGGTGGCGGCTCCACCCGCCGGCCGGCCGGCCATACCGGCCTTTACGGCCTGAAGCCAACCATCGGCGCGATCCCGCGGGCGGGCGGCCTGCCGCAGGTTCTTCTGGATTTCGAGGTGTTCGGCACGCTCACCCGTTCGGTCGAGGACCAGCGCCATCTCTTCGACGTGCTGGCCGGACCCGACCGCCGCGATCCGGTGTCGCGCTTCGCGCCGCGGATCAAGGCGGACGGGCGCAGACTGCGCATCCTCTATGTCGAAACGCTCGGCGACAATCCCTGCGCGGCGGCGATCCGGGCCTCGGTCGGCGCGGCGGCGCACAAGCTGGCCGACCTCGGGCATCATGTCGAGACGGGCGCGATGCCCTTCGACCTCGATGCGCTGAACGCCTTCTGGCCGAAGTTCGGGCAGGTCGGCCTTGCCTATATGAAGGCCACCAACCCGCGCATGACCAAGGCGGCCGCGAAATATCTCGGCATGGCCGAGGACGGCGCCAAGGTGCCGGCGGCCGAGCTTTTCGCCGCCATCGAAGAGGTCAGGAAGCTGCGCGCGGCGGCCTCGGCCTTCTTCGGGACCTGGGACATCATCATGACGCCCTCGGCGGCGGCGCAGCCCTGGCCCGCCGATCAGGGCTTCCCGCCCGAGATCGACGGGATTCCGGTCGGTCCGCGCGGGCATGCGATCTATACCGGCTGGGTGAATGCGGCCGGGCTTCCGGGCCTCAACGTGCCGGCGGAGCCCGACGCGACCGGCATGCCGGTCGGGTTCCAGCTGGTCGGCGATCTCTTCGCCGAAGAGACCCTTCTGGATCTCGCCGCCGAGTTCGAGGCGGCGGGGCCGGGCTGGTCCTTCCCGGACCTGGCCAGGGCCTGAGCAAAACCACCCCGCGCGTTCCGCCGCAGGCGCGGAACGCGCCGGACACTGACATGGAGGACGACTGTGACCAACGCCTATGACCTTGCCATTCGCGGCGGCACCATCGTGACGGCGGCGGACCGCTTCAAGGCCGATATCGGCGTGCGCGGCGGCCTCGTCGTTGAGATCGCCGAACGCATCGAGGGCGCCGCCGAGGAAATCGACGCGACCGGCCTTCTGGTCATGCCGGGCGGCATCGACGCCCATGTGCATTTCGAACAGCCGACCGGCGACGGCACCGTGATGGCCGACGATTTCGCCTCGGGCACGCGGTCGGCGGCGGCCGGCGGCACCACGACGGTCCTGCCCTTCGCGCTGCAGGAAAAGGGCAAGTCGCTGCGCCAGAGCGTGATGGAGTATCACAAGAAGGCCGACGGCAACTGCTATGTCGACGTCTCCTTCCACCTCATCGTCACCGACCCGACGCCGCAGGTCCTCGGTCAGGAACTGCCGGCGCTGATCCAGGACGGCTACACCTCGTTCAAGGTCTTCATGACCTACGAGGATCTGATGCTGACCGACAGCGAACTTCTGGACGTGTTCGAGGTCGCCCGGCGCGAACGCGCGCTGGTCATGGTCCATGCCGAAGGCCATGACGCGATCAAGCATGTCGCCCGCCGGCTGGAGGAATCCGGCAAGACCGCGCCCTATTACCACGCCGTCGCCCATTCGATGGTGGCCGAGCGTGAGGCCACGCACCGCGCCATCAGCCACGCCCAGATCACCGACCTGCCGATCGTGATCGTCCATGTCTCGGGCCGCGAACCGATGGAGCAGATCCAGTGGGCGCGGAAGAAGAACCTCAAGGTCTTCGCCGAGACCTGCCCGCAATACATCGCGCTGACTGCCGATGACCTGAAGGGTCTGAACATGGACTTCGAGGGCGCCAAGTACGTCTGCTCGCCGCCGCCGCGCGACGCCGCGAACCAGGAGGCGATCTGGGAAGGGCTCCGGGACGGCACCTTCGACATCTTCTCGTCCGACCACGCGCCGTTCCGGTTTGACGGTCCGAACGACACCGGCAAGAACAACCCCAGGGCGCGGACCTCGTTCAAATGGGTTCCGAACGGCATTCCGGGCGTCGAGACGCGCCTTCCGATCCTGTTCTCGGAAGGTGTCAGCAAGGGCCGGATCAGCGCCGAACGCTTCGTTCAGCTGACCGCCACCAATCCGGCACGGCTTTACGGGCTTTATCCCCGCAAGGGCTCCATCACCGTCGGGGGCGACGCGGACATCACGCTCTGGGACCCCGAGAAGGAAGTCACGATCAGCCAGCAGATCCTGCACCACGGCCCCGACTACACGCCCTATGAAGGGATGCAGGTGAAGGGCTGGCCGGTGAAGACCATCCTGCGGGGCCGAATCATCGCCGAGGACGGCGAAGTGGTCGGCGCGAAGGGCGATGGCGCCTATTGCGCCCGCGACGTGTCCGGCCTGATCTGACGCACTTTCCCCGATCTCCTTGAAAACAGGGGGATTCTGTCACTTCCGAAGGTTCGCCTTCGGAAGTTGATTTTTTATTAATTCATATCTAACCTACTCAATACTAATGTTATTACCTTGCTTTGGAGACTCCTATGCACAAACCGGGACGGCACTTCCTTCAGATCCCTGGCCCGACCAATGTTCCCGACGATGTGCTGCGGGCCATCGACCATCCGACGATGGACCATCGCAGCCCCGAATTCGGCGACCTCGGGCTCAGGGCGCTTTCGGGGATGAAATGGGTCTTCAAGACCGCGGCCGACGTGGTGATCTATCCGGCCTCGGGCACCGGCGCCTGGGAGGCGGCGCTGGTCAACACGCTGTCGGCGGGCGACCGCGTCCTCATGTGCGAGACCGGGCATTTCGCCTGGCTCTGGCACCGGCTGGCGACGCGCCTTGGGCTGGAGCCCGAGATCATTCCGACCGATTGGCGGACCGGCGCCGACATCGCCGCCATTGCCGAGCGTCTGCGCCAGGACGACGGCCACAGCATCAAGGCCGTCTGCGTCGTCCATAACGAGACCTCGACCGGCTGCACCTCGGACATTGCCGGCGTGCGCGCGGCGATCGACTCGGTTGGCCATCCGGCGCTTCTGATGGTCGATACGATTTCGTCCCTCGGGTCGATCGATTACCGCCACGACGAATGGGGTGTCGACGTCACGATCGGCGGCTCGCAGAAGGGTCTGATGCTGCCGCCTGGCCTGTCATTCAACGCGGTCAGCGCCAAGGCGCGGGCGGCGTCCGATCAGGCGGCGCTGCCGCGCTCCTTCTGGTCGTGGGACGAGATGTTCGCCGCGAACCGCACCGGCTATTTTCCCTATACGCCCTCGACCAACCTGCTCTATGGACTGGTCGTGGCCATCGAGCGGATGCAGAAGGAAGGGCTCGACGCGATCTTCGCGCGCCACCAGCGCCACGCCGAGGCGACGCGCCGCGCGGTGAACGCCTGGGGGCTCGAGGTGCTGTGCCGCACGCCCGAGCATTACTCCGGCGCGCTGACCGCCGTGATGATGCCCGAGGGGCACTCCGCCGACGCCTTCCGCAAGGTCGTGCACGAGCGGCTGAACATGTCGCTTGGCAACGGTCTTGGCCGCCTGGCCAACCGCGTCTTCCGCATCGGCCATCTCGGCGACTTCAACGACCTGATGCTGGCGGGAACGCTGTCGGGCGTCGAGATGGGGCTGAAGATCGCCGGTGTGCCGCATGCGCGCGGCGGCGTGGGCGCGGCGCTGGACTACCTGTCCGGAGAGATCAGCGCCACGGCCGCGAAAGCGGCCGCCTGAGCGCGGGAATGACTGCAGCCCGGCCGGCGCCTCAGCCGGCCGGGCTGCGCAGCGCCGCGGCGCGGGTCTCTTCCCACTCGCGCAGCACGCGGCAGGTCTCCTCGCCCGAGCGGATCATGTGGCCGTACCAGATGTCATGCGCCGCCTTCGCGTCGCGCCGGCGCAGCGCCTCTATCACGTCTTCGTGGTCCTGGATCGCTTCCATCCGGTGGGCGCCCGATTCGACCGAGATGAAGCGCGCCTGTTCGCCGCGCAGGGCCAGTTGCGCCCGCGTCTGGATCAGGATCTGGTTGCCGGAACAGGCGACGATCAGGTCGTGAATCTGGCGGTTCAGCGCGAAATACGGCTTCTTTTCCCCGCGTTCATGATGGCCGCGCATCCGTTCGTGCAGCCCTTCGAGTTCGCCGAGCTGCTTTTCGGTCATGTTGCGCGCCGCCAGTTCGGCGGCCAGCCCCTCCAGCCGGGCGAGGACCTCGAAAAGGTCGCGCGTCCCCGCGACTGAGATCGGCGCGACCCGTGCACCGCGGTTCGGCATCAACTCGATCAGGTTTTCGGCCGCCAGCACCTTCAGCGCCTCACGCAGCGGGGTGAGGGACACGTTCAGTTCCGCCGCCAGGTCGTTCACCGGCACCTTGTCACCCGCCGCTAGCGTGCCCGACACGATCATGTCGCGCAACTCGGCCGCGACCTGTTCGTGCAGCGGCAGACGGCTGATGATCAGCTTGCCACGGCTGGTCAAGCGGCGGCCACGATGCGTCCTGATACTGTCGTCCATCTCTGCAATCCCGGGATGCACCGCCCATTGCATCGCGGCGGTTCGGTCAATCGGAAGTAAGGATAAGAGTTATTTGTTGGATTTCAATGGTTTTGACTTTATAGTATAAATTATCAAATACCTGCAACCCCTTACAGCGAGAGACGATGACGGAACACGACCCAACTGCCCTTGCGCGGACCATCGCGCAAGGGCTGCGCGACGCGTATCACGGCGGCCCCAAATTCGACATCGGCATCGAGGCCGGCGGCGCAATCGACGCGGCCACGGCCTATGCGGTGCAGCGCCTGCTGGACGAGGATTTCGGGCCGGCCGGCGCCTTCAAGGTGGCCTGCAAGCCGGGCCAGCCGGTGATCATGGCGCCGATCTACGCCGACCGGATCTTCGACTCCGGCGCCGTGGTTCCGGCCGACGGCGATGCCGAGATCGGCATCGAGCTGGAGGTCGGCTTCCGCTTCCTGGCGCCGCCGCCGGACCCGTCCGACCCGGCCTTCAGCGACCGGCTGCGCGAGGCGGTCTCCGTCGTCGCCGCGATCGAGATCGTGCAGACGCGCCTGACCGACACCGAAAGCGCCTCGCCCATGCTGCGGCTGGCCGACAATCAGCTGAACGGCGGGCTGGTGATCGGTGACGAGCTGCGCGACTGGCAGGGGCTCGACCTCGGGACGGTCGGGGCGCGGCTGAGTTTCGGCGACGAGGTCTTTCTTGATGGCCAAGCGCCCGTTCCCGGCGGTGACGCGTTCAGGAACCTCGAGGCGCTGGTGCGGCTGGTCGGCAATCACTGCGGCGGGCTGCGGCCCGGGCATGTGGTCATCACCGGATCGTTGAACGGGCTTCCCTATATCCGCCGGGGCCGCAAGGTCAGCGGCCGGATCGACGGAATCGGCGCGGTTTCGGCCGACTTCCCGGCCTGAGGGCGGCCCGGCGCGCGGCCGGTACGCCACCCCGAAAAGAGATGGGCGGCCCGCTCTTGCAAGCGGGCCGCCCTTTTCCTGTGGCCGGTTCTTCGTCAGTGACCGAGCATCGAGTTAGGTAGCCAGAGGACGATCTCGGGCACTGCGATGAGGAGAAGCGTGAACAGAACCATCAGGATTGCATAGGGGATCGCACCGTAGACGACGTCGCTGAAGGGGCCGCCGTCCTTGCGGACGCCCTGGACCACGTAAAGGTTCATCCCGACCGGCGGCGTGATCATGCCAAGTTCGCACATCAGCACGATGAAGATGCCGAACCAGATCGGGTCGATGCCGACGGCGGTCACGATCGGCAGGGCCACCGGGATCGTCAGGACCTGCATCGACAGCACATCCATGAACATGCCGAGGAAGAGGTAGAAGACGATCAGCGCGATCAGCAGGCCCGAGGGCGACAGGCCGAAGGACGACACCCATTCGGTCATGGTCTGGGCGATGCCCCCCAGCGCCAGCGTCACGTTCAGCATGAAGGCCGCGGTGATGATCAGCAGGATCATGCCCGTGGTCTTCGCCGTCTGCCGGAAGCAGTTGTCGAAGAACTCGAGGCTGACCTTGCCTTCGCGCCAGGCGAAGGCGATGGCCGTGATCACGCCGAGGGCCGCGGATTCGGTCGGCGTCGCGATCCCGAGATAGATCGAGCCCATGACGACGGCGAAGATGATCGACGGCGGCACCAGATGGACCAGCGCGCGGACCTTCACGTCGAGCGGGACCGAGGCGCCTTCGTCGCGCATGTTGTCGTTCTTCACGAAGAAGGACTCGACGGCGATATAGGCCATGAAGACCAGCGTCAGCGCGATGCCCGGAACGATGCCGGCGATGAATAGCCGGCCGATCGATTCATTGGCCAGCGAGCCGTAGATCAGCAGGTTGACGCTCGGCGGGATCAGGATGCCGAGCGTGCCGCCGGCGGCGAGTGAGCCAAGCGCCTGGCGCGGGTTGTAGCCATGCGCCTTCAGCGCCGGCAGCGCCACCGTCCCGACCGTCGCCGCGGTAGCTACCGACGACCCCGAGGTGGCCGCGAACAGCGAACAGCAGCCGATGTTGGTGTGCAGCAACCCGCCCGGAAGCCGGCCGAGCCACAGGGCCAGCGTGCCGTACATCCGGTCGGCGATGCCGCTTCTCAGCAGCAGCTCGCCGAGCAGGATGAACAGCGGGATGGCGGTCAGGATGTTCTCGTTCTGAACGCCCCAGATGACCGGACCCATCGAGTTGAGCAGGGGCCATCCGTAGAGAAGCACGCCGCCGATGACCCCGAGGATCACCATGATGACGGCGATTGGGAAACTCATCAGCAGGAAGCCCATCATGCTGAAGAAACCCACGAAGACTGAGCCGACGCCCATAAAATTTCCTCCCTTTGGCCGGTGCCCTCCGGCACCGGCGGCAGTTGTCAGCGGCGCTCGAGATCGCTCATCTCCTCTTCCAGTTCCTCCATTGCCCCTTTCGGGTGGAAGAGCTTCGACACCTCGTCAAGGCGTCCGCCGAGGAACAGGAGCGTTCCGCGGCCCGCGAGGTAGATCGCGCAGAGCGCGAACAGGCACAGCGCGCCGTACCAGACCGCTTGCGGATAGATCAGCGGTGTGGCCCAGGGTGTCGGCGCCGTGCTTCCGTAGGAAAGGGTGTCGACGACGACGATCCGCCCGACATAGACCATGAAGAGACCCAGAATCGCGAGCGAGACGATGGAGAGCCAGTCCATCGTGGACTGGAGCCACTTCGGAAACCGGCCGTGAAGCACGTCGATGCGGATATGCGCGCGGTCGATCAGCGCGACGACGAAGGCAAGGCTCGATCCGACGGCGAGCACGTAGCCGCCGAGTTCGTCCGCGCCCTCGAACGAGTGGTTGAAAAGCTTGCGCGACAGCGTCTCAAGCGACACGAAGGCCGAGAGCGCAACCAGTGCTATTCCGAACAGACGCGAGGCAAGCTTGGCAAAGCTTTCCATGGTCAGCCCTCCCTGCGATGTCGACGAACGGGTTGCGGAGGACGGGGCCGCTGGGGCCCCGCCGTGAAGCATGTCCGTCATTTCGCGAGGACGGCGCCGACCGTCTCTTTCCAGTCCGCCGAGCAGGTCGGATTCTGGGCATCGCAGACCTCGGCCCAGGTCGGGAACGAGACTTCGGTGACGGCGTTGCCGATGATGGCCCGGTCCTCGTCACTGACCTCGACGAGCTTCAGGCTGTACTTCTTGACCGTTTCGCAGGGGTCCGCGCCCACGTTGCAGCGCACGGCGTCATCGAACAGCTCTTCGGAGTAGGACCAGATCTCGTCGACCAGCGCGTCGAAACCCGCCTCCAGCTTCTGCTGGTCCTCCGGCGACATCGCGTTGAACTTGTCGAGGTTCATGCCGTAGCCGTTCAGCGCCAGCTGGAAGGCGACCGGCAGCATGTATTCGGTCACTTCCGGCCAGCCGGCCGAGTTGGCCGAGCTCGGCCCGGTGATCGCGCAATCGACGACGCCGCGCGCCAGCGACTGCTGCACGTCCGGGAAGCCGATCGGAACCGGCGTGCCGCCGACCGAGGACACGAAATTGGCGAGGTTCTGGTCGTAGACCCGCACCTTCTTGCCCTGAAGGTCGGTCAGCTTGGAAATCTCGGGCTTGCAGAACAGGACCTGCGGGCCGAAGGGCCAGACGCCGAGCAGCTTGGTGTTGAACTTCTGCTGAAGCTGTTCGTCGACCTTCGCCTCGTAGGCGGCGATGGTCTTGCGGCCGGTGGCGTAGTCCGGGTTGAGGCCGACGAGGTCGAGGCCGAGGATCGTCGGCTCGTCGCGCGACACCTGGCTCATCCGCAGCGAGACGATGTCGAACAGCCCGCCCTTCAGGATGCGGAGTTCCTCGGTATCCTTGATGCCGGTCACGTCGAGCGGCTTGTAGTCGACACTGGCGTCGATGCCCGTGCGCTCCGCGAAATTCTCGAAGAACGGCTGTTCGACGTTCTTCTGGATCAGGCCGGTCGCGACCGGCTGACCCAGGGCCTTGAATTCGTAGCTTTGCGCAAATGCGCTGCCGCTGGCCAGGGCAACAGCCGCAGCAGCGGCAAAACTGGAAATTTTCTTCATTACATTCCTCCCATGGATGAAGATCGGTTGATGCGGCCATGAAGCGGCCGCGTTGCTTTCGCGCTAGTCGGGTAGACCGAGCGAGAAGAGACGCCCATGCTCGTTCAGGCGCGACGTGTCGGCGCCCGCCAGAAGCATGGCATGCCAGAGCGTGAACGCGACGCTGTCGAGGACGGGAATACCGAGGTCCTGTTCCAGCGCGGGTGCGATGCGGGTGCCGTTGAAATTGGTGCAGTAGATGGCGATGGCGTCGGGCTTTGCTTCGGCCACTTCGCGCACCATGCCCGCGATCTGCTCCTCGCCGTATTCCGAGAAGGAGTAGTTGCCCTTGTCCTCCAGATGGCGCTCGGCGACGCATTCATAGCCCTCGCCGGCGAAGTTCCGCACGATCGGGCGCTGGATCTCGTCGAGATAGGGCGTGACGAGGGCAAAGGTGCGGACGTTCAGCGCCTTGAACGCGGCCAGCAGGGCAAGCGTCGATGTCGATGCCGGGATGCCGGTCTGTTCGGTGATATGGCGGCACAGCTCGCGGTCGTTCTCGACGCCGACCCAGCCGCCGGACGTGCCGCCCCAGCTGATCACGTCGACCAGCGCATCGGCCAGGAGCCCCGCCGCCTCAAGCTGCGGCGTGAACTTGAACTGGTTCATCGCGCCTTCGCCGAGCGAGATTTCGGTGACGCGGAACCGCGCGAAATGCGCGGAAACCTCCGGCAGATCGTGCAGGAGCTCCGCCGTCCGCGGCTCCATGATCGTATTCGAGGAAGGTGTCAGCAGGCCGATCTTTTTGCGATCCATCATTGTACCTCAGCATTGAGCCGTTTCAGAACTCGACGATAATATTGCATGCATCATTTGCAATAAAAAATTTTATTTCTGGAACACATTGATACTAATTATTATTTTTAGCATATACTGCCGACATGACTGCGCGCTTTCTACAGAGCCGAATCTCACGCCCCCGCGACCCGGCCCATTCAGTAGCCGAGCGTGTGGGGCAGCCAGGTCACGATCCCCGGCGCGAACATGCAGACCACCAGGAGCACATACATCGCCGCGATGAAGGGCCAGCTTTCGCGCACCAACTCGCCCATCTTCACCCCGGTTATGCCGCAGACAACGAACAGCACCACGCCGACCGGCGGCGTCAGCATGCCGATCACCAGGTTGAACACGAAGAGGAAGCCGAAGTGCAGCGGGTCGATGCCATAGGTGAGCGCGATCGGGTGGAACAGCGGCACCAGCATGATGTAGGCGGCGTTCGATTCCAGGAACATGCCGACGACGATCAGCATCAGCGCGACCAGCACCAGGAACATCAGCGGGCTCTCGGTGATACCCGTCATCAGACCGGCCAGCTTCATCGGCAGAAGGTCGATGGTGAAGAGGAAGGTGACGGTCGAGGCATAGGCGATCATCGCTCCGACGATGGCGCTGGTCTTCGCCGCCTGGAGCAGCACCTCAGGCAGGTCGTGAAGCGTGAGTTTCCGGGTCACGAAGAAGCCGAGCAGCAGCGCATAGATCACGCCGACCGCCGCCCCCTCGGTCGGCGTGAAGGCGCCGCCGACAATACCGCCGATGACCACGACCGGCATCATGAACACGATGAACGAACGGCGCAGCTGGTAGAGGATGTTGGACAGGCTCGCCTTTTCGCCGACCAGCGGGTAGTCGCGCTTGTAGGCGATCAGCCAGCAAAGCGTCATCAGGACGCAGACCAGGATCAGGCCGGGAACGACGCCGGCCATGAACATGCCGCCGACAGACACGCTGGACCCGGCCATGAAGGCATAGACGATCATCGCCCCCGACGGCGGGATGATCGGGCCGAGGTTGGCGGCGGCGGCGACGATGCCGGTCGAGAAGCCAAGGCCGTATTGCTTCTTGAGCGAGGGCACGAGCGTCGCGGAAAGCGCGCTCGCGTCAGCGACCGCCGCGCCGGAGACCGAGGCCAGGCCCGCGCCGGAGAGCAGCGCCACCTGTGCCAGCCCGCCCCGCATCCGGCCGACGAAGGCGTTGGCGAAATCGACGAGCCGGTCCATGATCCCGGCCTTGAGCATCAGTTCGCCGGTGACCATGAAAAGCGGGATCGACATCAGCGGGAACGAGTTGACCGAGTTCATCAGCCGCGGCGGCAGCACCGCGAGATCGAAACCCGACAGCAGCAGCCCCCCGAGCGCCGAGACGCCAAGCGAAAAGGCCAGCGGCATTCCGAGTGCGGCGAAGCCGAGAAAGAGCAGTATGACGACGAGACTCATTTCTCTTCACCTCAATCGATGGGATATTCGGGCCCGTGCTCCTCAAGCGGATGAAGCACGAGATGGACAAGGTGCAGCGCGGCATGGGCCGAGCCGATGATCACCGCGACGAAGAAGTAGCTGGACGAAATGTTGATGGCGCCAAGCCGCTCCGACCAGGTTTCGGCGGCGACGATCGTCGATTCATAGACGACGACACACATCAGGAGGCAGGCCAGACCCAGCATCACCCGGCCGATCTGCCGCGCGAGGCCGCGCGGCAACCGGGATGTGAGCAGGTCGATTCCGACATGGGCCCCTTCGCGGATGCCCAGCGGGATCGCCAGGAAGATCGCCCAGACGAAGGCGAGGCGCGAAACTTCGTCCGCCCAGTCGATCGAACTGTTCAGCACGTAGCGCATGAAGACCTGAGATGCGACCACGGCGATCATCACGCTCATGCAGGCCAGCAGCACGAGGCGAGCGGCCCCGTCGACCCATGACAGAAGAATGTCGAAAGCCCGTTCCATGTCCGCTCGCCCCGCCCGGCGTCAGTTCATCGCCGCGGCGGTTTCCGCCTCGACAAGGGTGAACAGTTCAGGATCGATCCGATCGCGCACGGAGGCCGCGACATCGGCGGTCCGGGCACGCAGGTCAGCCGCGAATTCCGGCGAGACTTCGGAATAGGTCATCCCGCTTTCGATCAGCCGTGCCAGCGCCTCGGCGTCCTGCTTTGCCGCCAGTTCACGCTGGAAGGCGATGGCGGTCGACATCGCGGTGCGCACCGCCTCCTGATGCTCGGGGCTGAGCGCGGCGAGCCGGTCCTTGTTCGCCACGACCGAGATGAAGTCGAAGAAGTGGCCGGTGTTCGAGAGGTACTTCTGCACTTCCGAATAGCGCGCGACCTCGATGATCGCGAAGGGGTTCTCCTGACCGTCGATCACGCCCTGCTCCAGCGCGGAGTAGAGTTCCTTGACGTCCATCGCCACCGGGTTGGCGCCGAGCGCGCGGAAGGTGGCCAGGTGCGTCTCGTTCGGCTGAAGCCGGATCTTGAGACCTTCGATGTCGGCGACGGATTCGACCGGGCGGACATTGTTGGTCAGCTGGCGGAAGCCAAGCTCCATGTAGCCGAGCGAGGTGAAGTTCTCCTTCGCGAGGAATTCGTCCAGCTTGGCACCGACCGGGCCGTCCACGACCTTGAAGGCGGTTTCGCGGTCCGGGAACTGGAACGGGAGGCCGATCGCCTCGAGCTCCGGGATGGTGCGGGTCAGATAGGCGGTGCCGACCCAGGTCAGCTCGACCGCGCCGATCTTGACGGCCTGGACGTTCTCGGCCGCGCCGCCTAGCTGCTGCGCGGGAAAGATGTCGACCTCGACCTCGCCGTTGGTAAGCTTCTCCAGCTCCTGCTTGAAGAGCTGCATGGCCTGGCTCGACGAATGCTCGGTGGCGAAATTGCCCGCCACGCGGATCTTTTCCGCTGCCTCGGCGGTCAGCGCCGAAAGCGACAGGGCAATGCCCGCCAGGGCCGATACGGTCTTGTTCATCTTCTCCTCCACTCGATTGAACAGTGATCGCTGTCTTTGTGATCCGCCGGCCCGCAGGCAGTTTCGACCCGACTTGATCTCATCGTGAAACTCTAGCATTCTGCATGCAGAATATTCAATGCAATATTAACTTATCACTAACTAATTGATAATTATTATTAAATAGTATCTTTTCATTCGTTTGATTCCATTGGCTGCCACCCATATCGCGGCCGCCTTGGGAATCGGTACCGCCGTGCGCCCTCTCATGCGCCGCCGCGGAACAGGGAAAAACCCCAGGGCGTGAATTTCATCGGCAGATGGAAATGCTCGCCCACCCTGTCGATACCGAAGCGGTAGACCACGACCTCAAGGAATGCGGGATCGGGAATGTCGATCCCGGCATCGCGGTAGTATTGCGCGATGTCGAACTCCACCTCGTAAAGCCCGCGCAGGACATTCGCGCCCTCGGCGACCGGATGCTGCAGCAGCCCGCCGTCCGAGCAGCGGCCGGAGGCGATCTCGGTCCGCCCGTCGGCAAGCCGGAAGAGCCTGACGCAGAGCCCGGCCGCAGGAACGCCGCGGGCGATGTCGACGGCGTGAATGGATATGCCCCCGGCGGGCGGGTTGCGGTGATTTGCGTCCATGGCGGTCTCCTTGAGTGGCGGCGCGGTCCGGGGCGGAACACCGTGCTCGGGGTCAGCCTTGCATGCCCAACCGTTCCAATCCATGCCATAATTCCGGAGCGGCCGTTTGCTTTTTAAGAACGTTCTGCTAGCGTGGCGGCGCCTCCTTCCCGTCGCGTCCACAGCAGGGCCATCGTCATGTCGTTCCAACTCGTGCCGCGCTCGCTCCAATATCTGGAACGGGTCGCGCAGACCGGCTCCATCCAGGCGGCATCGCGGGAAACCGGCATTTCCGCCTCGGCCATCCACCGGCAGATCAAGCTGCTCGAGGATGCCCTGGGCGAGTTGCTGTTCGAGCGCGACGTCCAGGGGATGAGCCTGACGCCCACCGGGCAGATGATCCTCGATCTGGCGCGGGACTGGCGGCTGGACAGCACGCGGCTGGTCTCCACGATCGAGGCGAACCGCGGCATCGAATACGGTCACGTCCGCATCGCGGCGATGGATGGCATGGTCAACGGCTTCGCACTGGAACTGTCGCGGGTGCTGGCCGAGAAATTTCCCAGGGTGCACGCGCGGATCGAGGTCACGAGCCCGGTCAACGCGGTGAAGGGCGTGCTGAACGGCGATTTCGATCTTGCGGTGGTGGTGAATGCCGCGCCCGACGACGACCTGATCTTTCACTGGCAGCGCGACTACCGGCTGGGCTGCATCGCCGTGCCCGGCCACCCCGTCGCGGGGCGGGACAGGATCGCCCTGAAGGAACTGGCGCCCCATCCGGCGGTGTTCCAGAGCACGGCCCTGTCGATCCGCCGGCTGCTCGAGGTGCGCCACGGCTGGCTGTTCGAACGGGCGCTGCAATCGGTCGAGGTGAACTCCATCCAGCTGATGAAGCTCTTGGTGTTGACCGGCCAGTTCATCGCCGTGACCTCGGAACTGGATGCCGGGCCGGAACTGCGTTCCGGCCAGTTGCGGTTCGTGCCGCTCAGTGACAGCGACCTGTTTCAGCAGAACTTCGCCGTCATCTCGAACGTCCAGATCCCCGCGTCCGAGACGGTGCGGAAGATCACCGAGATCGCCGTCGGCATCCTGCGCAAGCACGCGGACCCGGACGGCGCCGGCGCCTAGCGGGCGGGCACGCGCGCCCGTTCGCCCTGCGGCGGCAGGAATTCGCGGCGGAAGATCTCGTGCGGTTGCGGCGGCGGCGCCGGGTAGCCCTTCGTCTCGCAGATCAGTCGGGCGATCCCCGCAAGCCGCGCGTCGTCGGCATCGCCCAGTCCGTCCCGCAACCCGTCCGGATGGCCCATTTCCAGCCCGATCGTGCCCACCAGGCGTTCCCGGTTCGCCTTGCGGTCGATGCCGGGGTTGCGCCGGGCGACGGCCTCGATGGCCGCGTCGGTATCGGCGATGGCGTCCTTCAGCCCCTTGTTGATCGCCCGCACCAGCCCCGCCACGGCCTGCGGATGCGCGGCAAGGAACGGCCGCGTGACCAGCACCGCGCCGCCGTAAAGCGCGGGGACGTGTTCGTGCCAGGTGAAGTGGCGCAGCGCCGTCGCCGGTTCGATCCCCGCCTCGATCGCCTGGGAGTTGATCGTGTTCACGAAGCCGAAGATGCCGTCCCACTTGCCGTCCATCATCTGCCTGGACAGTTCGACATGGGTTTCCTCGGAAATCGTGATGTCGACGCTGTCGGGATCGAGCCCGGTGGCGCGGCAGAATTCCGGGAAGAGCAGAAGCGCCGCGTCCTGCGGGTGCGAGACGAGCCTCCTGCCGGCAAGATCGGCGACCGTCCGCACCGGGCCGTCCGTCGGCACGGCGATCGTGTAGGGCGGGCGGTTGTGGATCGTCATCACCGCCACCGGCGTGTCCTTGCCGCCTTCGGCCTGCATGCGGATCAACTCGTTCAGGTCGCCGTAGCCGACGTCGAAATTCCCCGTCGTCATCGACTCCACCGCCCGCGCGAGCGAGGTGCCTTCGGTGAAGTGGACATCCAGTCCCTCGTCGCGGAAATGGCCGTTGTCGTCGGCCAGGAAGAACCAGGCCTGCGGGCCGGAATAGAAGGTGTTGAGCACGAAGCGGATCGGCTGCGGGCGGGTCTCGGGGGTCATCGTGATGTCCTTTCGTCGCGCGTCATCCTGCGGCCGGCGCATGCGGGCCCGGAAGGGGCCATGCCGCCTTTCGTGTCTTGGGTCTCATGGCTGGGCATTTTCATCAACGACAAAAAAAGCAAGTCGGCATTCGACTAATGCGAATGGATGTCGGTCGTCCAGAATACCGGGGTATCACCTCGCCATTCCAATTTATGAAATGGGAGGCTCAGCATTATTCTATGGATGGCAATGTTGCTTGACCCTATCCTTCCCGAGCCTACCAAGGGATTTTCGCAGATGACCAAGCTCGGTGAACTCAATCGCGCCAACCCGGACGAGGTCGTCCATCTGGTCGAGCCGCTGATCGAGCGGGCGCCGGCGATCGCCCGGCGGGTCGCGGCGCGGCGCCCCTTCACGAGCACGGAGGATCTCTGCCAGGCGATCAGGGCCGAATTGCTGAACCTCGGCGAGGCGGACCGGATCGCGCTGTTCCGGGCGCACCCGGAACTGGCACCGGACAATCCGCTGGCCATGACGGCCGAGTCGCAGCAGGAACAGGGCCGCCTGAACCTGACCTCGGGCAGGACCGCGCACCGCGACGAGCTTGCCGACCTGAACGCGCGCTACCGCGACAAGTTCGGATTTCCCTTCATCGTCGCCCTTGTCCGTCATGCCGACATGAACAGCGTGCTGCGCGAGTTCCGCGCGCGGCTGGCGCAGGGGCGCGACGCGGAAATCGACACCGCCATCAACGAGATCGCCACGGTAAGCGCGGCCAGGGTGAAGACGGCGTTCGGATAGAAAACGGCGCCACACCGATCCATCGCAAGAAGCCAGGGGAGGACTTCAGGATGACTTCGGAAAGCGAGACGCGGGACGACCCCGCCGGCGGCGGCGGGGAAGAGCACAGCGCCCTGGGCTGGGGCGGCGAGATCGGCGGCGCGATGCTGCTGGTGCTCAGCATCATCTTCATGATTGGCGGATGGCAGCTTGGCCTTGGCGTGCCGACGCGGCTCGGCACCGGCGCCTTCCCCTTCATCACCGGCGCGGTGCTGGCGATCCTCTCCGCGGTGATCTGCATCGAGGAGCGGCGCGGCGACGGCATTGCCGACACGCCGGACTGGATCGCCTTCCTCGCCATTTCCGGTGCGCTGGCGGTCTTTGCCTCCACCGCCGCCCGCATCGGCCTGGTGCCCGCGACCTTCCTCACCGTGGTCGTCGCCAGCCTACCCGACCGCCGGCTTCCGTTTCGCGGCAAAGCGGTACTGGGCGCCATCGTCTCGGTCGGCTGCTGGCTCGTCTTCATCGAGCTGCTGAACCTTCCGTTCAAGCCATTCATGGGGTTCTAGGACATGGACATCCTTGCAAACTTTGGGCATGGCCTGATGGTCGCGCTGGAACCCGCGAACCTGATGTACTGCTTCATCGGGGTCTTCATCGGCACCTTCATCGGCGTCCTGCCCGGGATCGGGTCGATGGCGGCCATCGCCATGATCCTGCCACTGACCTTCTACCTCGACCCGACACCGGCGATCGTGATGATCGCGGGCGTGTTCTACGGTGCCGAATATGGCGGTTCCACCGCGTCGATCCTGCTCAACGTGCCGGGAACGCCGGCGGCCTCCATCACCGCGATCGAGGGCTATCAGCTGGCCAAGAAGGGGCGCGCGGGCGTCGCGCTCTTCTCGACGGCGACGGCGTCCTTCGGCGGCGGCATGATCGGCATGGTCGTCATCGCGGTCCTGTCGCCGTCGCTGGCCAAGCTCGCCCTGTCCTTCGGCCCGCCGGACTATTTCGCGGTGATCCTGCTCGGCCTGATCGCCGCCTCGGCCGTCAGCAACGGCGGCGCGCTGAAGGGGATCGCGATGGTCGTCGCGGGCCTCATGCTCGGCACCATGGGCATCGACCTGACGACCGGCGACCTGCGCTTCACGATGGGCATCCCCGAACTGCGCGACGGCATCAACATCGTCGTCGTCGCCATGGGCCTGTTCGGCGTGACCGAGCTGATCGCGTCGATCCGTTCCGCCGCCAAGGGCGACAACTCCCAGACCGTCGACTACAGCGACTTCTACCCGTCGAAGGAAGAGTGGAAGTCGCTTGTCGGCCCGATCCTGCGCGGCGGCTCGATCGGTTCGTTCATCGGCGCCCTGCCCGGCACCGGCCAGACCATCGCCGCCGCCCTCGCCTATGCGCTGGAAAAGAAAGTGTCGCCGCAGCGCGCGAAATTCGGAACCGGCGTCGTGCCCGGCGTGGCCGTCCCCGAGGCGGCCAACAACTCGGCGACGCAGACCGCGTTCATTCCGACGCTGACGCTCGGCGTGCCGGGAAGCCCGCCGATGGCCATCGTGATCGGCGCCCTGATGATCTACGGCATCACGCCGGGTCCGCGGCTGCTGGTCGAACAGCCGGACATGTTCTGGGGGCTGGTGGCCAGCTTCCTCGTCGGCAACATCCTGCTGCTGATCCTCAACATCCCGCTCATCGGGATGTGGGTCCGGCTGCTGCGGATCCCCTACAAGTACATGTATCCGACGATCATCGTGCTGATCTGCATGGGCGTCTACAGCCTTAACAACAACGTCTTCGACATCTGGCTGACACTTGTCATCGGGGCGGCGGGCTATGTCATGCGCCTGTTCCGCTTCGAACCGGCGCCGCTGCTTCTGGGCTTCGTGCTGGGGCCGCTGATGGAAGAACAGCTGCGCCGCTCGATGTTGCTGTCGCGCGGCGATCCGATGGTGTTCCTGCAGCGTCCGATCAGCGCCACGCTGATCGCGGTGACGGCCGGGATCCTGATCTTCGCGCTCTACAAGACCGAAAGAAACCGCCGCCGCGCCCGCGCGGAGGCACAAGCGATCCAACAGGAGGAGAAAACCACATGAAGAAAGATCGCCGTCTGTTTCTCGGGGCGAGCCTGGCTGCCCTCACCATCGCCGCCGCCCCCGCCGCCTTCGCGGAGCCGGGCGCCTGGAGCAGCGAGCCGGTGCGCATCGTCGTGACCTTCCCGCCGGGCGGAACCAGCGACCTTGTCGCGCGGCTTCTGGCGCAGCATCTCGACACCGATTTCGGCCAGAAGGCGGTCGTCGACAACCGTCCGGGGGCGGCGGGCACGGTGGCCGCCGACTATGTGGCGCAGCAGCCCGCCGACGGCACCACGCTGATCCTGTCGAACAACGCCCCCTTCACCATCGCCCCGACCCGGTTCAAGTCGATCCCCTACGATACGCTCGGCAGCTTCACCCATGTCGCCTATATCGGGGCGTCCTCGCCGGGGCTGTTCGTGCAGCCGGCCTCGGGCATCACCACGCTTGACCAGTATGTCGCGGCGGCGAAGGAACAGCCCTTCACCTACGGCTCCAGCGGCGTCGGCTCCATCTCGCACATCCTCGGCGTCGCCGTCGACCAGGCGCTGGGTGTGGAATCGGTGCACGTGCCCTACCAGGGCAGCTCGCCCGCGATCCAGGATTTCCGCGCCGGCGTGCTCGACACGTTCTACGACATGGTCGTGCAGAACAAGGAGATGATCGAGGACAAGGAAGCGGTCGCCATCGCCATCGCCTCGCCCGAGCGCAGCGCCGAGGTGCCGGACGTCCCGACCTTCAAGGAACAGGGCTACGACATCGTCATCGAGAACTGGGTCGGCCTTTCGGCGCCGGCCGGGATGGATCCGGCGATGGCCGCGACGATGCACGACACGGTTCTGGCGGTATTCGCCAATCCCGAGGTGCAGGACCGCCTGCGGGAGCTTGGCATCACCCATACGGCGATGTCGACCGAGGATTATACCGCCTTCGTGTCGAGGCAGATCGAGGTCTGGGCGCCGCTGATCGAATCGGCCGGCATCAAGGAATAATCCGCCGGCCCTGCACCACGACCGCCCGCCCCGTGGTCTGGGGCGGGCGGGTCCGGCGGTCGCCCCAGGCCGGGCATTTTAGGTTTTGCCTGAAAGTGCTTCTGGTATTAACTGATGGCGGCGAGCGCAGCGGCGGTTGTCGCCTATGCGCTTTCGCGGTACACGGATCTGCATACTGCATACACTCGTATACTGAATAGCGGGACCCCAATGACACGCGACATCCGTTACGGCCTGCGGGTCGATTCCGAGCTTCTTCACTTCATCGAGTACCGTGCGCTTCCCGGCACGGGGATGGATGCCGACCGTTTCTGGTCCGGATTCGCGGCGCTGGTGTCGGACCTGACGCCGCGCAACCGGGCGCTTCTGGACAAGCGCGCGGCGATCCAGCACCAGATCGACGCCTGGCACGTCGCGCGGCGCGGCCAGCCGCACGATCCCGAGGCCTACAAGGCCTTCCTGACCGAGATCGGCTATCTTCTGCCCGAAGGCCCGGCCTTCGAGATCGGCACCTGCGACACGGATCCCGAGATCGCCTCGGTTCCGGGGCCGCAGCTGGTCGTGCCGGTGACCAATGCGCGCTATGCGCTGAATGCCGCGAATGCCCGCTGGGGCAGTCTGTACGACTGCCTTTACGGCACCGATGCCATGGGCTCCCTGCCGCCGGCGGGGGGCTACGAAAAGGGCCGCGGCGCGCGGGTGGTGGCGCGGGCGCGGGTGTTCCTCGACGAGGCCTTCCCGATCGAAGGGGCGAGCCATGCCGACGTGCGGCGCTATCACGTCAAGGACGGCGTACTGCTGATCGACGACATGCCGCTGGTGCATCCCGGGAAATTCGTCGGCTATCGCGGCAATCCCAGGGCGCCTGAGACGGTGCTGCTGCGCAACAACGGGCTGCATGTCGAGCTGGTCTTCGACCGGGCGCATTTCATCGGCGCGCGGGATCAGGCCTGCCTCGCCGACGTGCGGCTGGAAAGTGCCATGTCGGCGATCATGGACTGCGAGGATTCGGTCGCCTGCGTCGATGCCGAGGACAAGGTCGGCGCCTATGCCAACTGGCTCGGCCTGATGAAGGGCGACCTGGAGGACACGTTCGAGAAGGGCGGACGCCGGCTGACGCGGCGGCTGAACCCCGACCGGGTCTACACCGCGCCGGACGGCTCGGAGGTCATCGTGAAGGGCCGCGCGCTG
Organism: Defluviimonas sp. SAOS-178_SWC; assembly: GCF_039830135.1. Lineage (NCBI taxonomy): Bacteria > Pseudomonadati > Pseudomonadota > Alphaproteobacteria > Rhodobacterales > Paracoccaceae > Albidovulum > Defluviimonas sp. SAOS-178_SWC. Next base: position 107,107 of record NZ_CP156080.1, read on the forward strand.
CTCTGGGTGCGCAATGTCGGCCACCTGATGACCAATCCGGCTATCCTCGACGCCGGGGGCGCCGAGGTCTTCGAGGGGCTGATGGACGCGATGGTGACGGTGACGATCGCGCTGCACGACCTGAAGAAGACCGGCGGCGCGCGCAACTCGGTCAAGGGATCGGTCTATGTGGTGAAGCCGAAGATGCACGGGCCCGAGGAGGTCGCCTTCGCGGCCGAGATCTTCGACCGGGTCGAGGCGGTGCTGGGCCTGCCCGCGAACACCGTGAAGATCGGCATCATGGACGAGGAACGCCGGACCAGCGTGAACCTCAAGGAATGCATCCGCGCGGCGAAGGACCGGGTGGCCTTCATCAACACCGGCTTTCTCGACCGCACCGGGGACGAGATCCATACCTCGATGGAGGCGGGCCCCTTCAGCCGCAAGGACTTCATCAAGCGCAAGGCCTGGATCACCGCCTACGAGAACCAGAACGTCGATATCGGCCTGGAATGCGGGCTGTCGGGCAAGGCGCAGATCGGCAAGGGCATGTGGGCGATGCCCGACATGATGGCGGCGATGCTGGAACAGAAGATCGAGCGTCCGAAGGCCGGCGCCAACACCGCCTGGGTGCCGTCGCCGACCGCCGCGACGCTGCATGCGCTGCACTATCACAAGATCGACGTCTTCGCGGTGCAGGCGCGGCTGCGGGCGGGCGGGCGGCGGGCCTATGTCGACACCGTGCTCGACATTCCGCTGGCCGCCTACCGCAAGTGGACGCCCGAGCAGATCATGCGCGAGGTGGAGAACAACGCCCAGGGCATCCTCGGCTATGTCGTCCGCTGGATCGACCAGGGCGTGGGTTGTTCCAAGGTGCCCGACCTCAACGATGTCGGCCTGATGGAGGACCGCGCCACCTGCCGGATCAGCGCCCAGCATATCGCCAACTGGCTCCATCACGGCGTCGTCGGCGGCCAGGAGGTGATGGCGGCGCTGAAGAAGATGGCCGAGGTAGTGGACCGCCAGAACGCGGCCGATCCGCTCTACCGCCCGATGGCGCCGGCCTTCGACGGCATCGCCTTCGCCACCGCCTGCGATCTGGTCTTCAAGGGCCGCGAACAGCCCTCCGGCTATACCGAGCCGGTGCTCCATGCCCGAAGGCGCGAGCGCAAGGAAGCGGACACGGCCGGGGCGTGATCGCGCCGCCGGCGCCGCTCCTCCCGTAGGGCCATTGCACGAAGGCCGCCGTTCCCGAAGGAACGGCGGCCTTTCGCATTGCGGGCGGGATGGCGGCGATCCGGTCGCCGTCGCGTTATTGCGCGGCGATGCGCAGCGGCAGCCCTTCGGCCGCCGCCCGGTACCAGCGCACGATCTGGGCCCGTTCGCCGTCTTCCATGAAAGACACGTTGGCCGGCGGCATGGCGTGCGTCACCCCGGCCTGAAGGTAGATCTGCCGGGCCGCCCGCGCGATGTCGGCGGGCGTTTCCAGCAGGATGTTCTTCGGCGCGCGGTGGATGCCCTCGTAGAACGGCTCGCGCGCGTGGCACATGCCGCAGCGGCCCGGAATGATGCCGGTGACATCCTCGAACCCGGCGGCGGCGGCGAAGACCTGCTCGGTCGCCGTCAGCGGCCGCGCCTCGGATTCCTCGAGCGTGTCCTGGCGCAGCGGCGCGGTCGACAGCCACATGACGAGGATGAAGAGGATGACGGTGACGGGCCAGGTCCAGGTCGGATTGCCGGCGTTCGCATGCCTTGTGTTGAAATAGTGACGGATCGTGACGCCCATCAGGAACACCAGTGCAGCGATGATCCAGTTGTACTCCGTGGCGAAGGCCAGCGGGTAGTGGTTCGACAGCATCAGGAAGACGACCGGCAGCGTCAGGTAGTTGTTGTGCGTCGAACGCAGCTTGGCGATCTTGCCGTATTTCGGGTCCGGCGTGCGCCCTTCCTGCAGATCCTTCACCACGATGCGCTGGTTCGGCATGATGATGAAGAAGACGTTGGCGGTCATGATCGTCGCGGTGAAGGCGCCGAGATGCAGCATCGTCGCGCGGCCGCTGAAGATCTCGTTGTAGCCCCAGCCCATCGCCACCAGAAGAACGAAGAGCAGCAGCATCAGCACGGTCGGCTTTTCGCCAAGGCCCGACTTGCAGAGGAAGTCGTAGACCAGCCAGCCGATCGTCAGCGATCCGGCCGAGATCAGGATGCCCTGCCAGAGCTGGAGGTCGGCCTTGGCCGGGTCGAGCAGGAAGAGCTCTCCCCCCACCCAGTAAACGATCATCAGCAGCGCGGCGCCGCTGAGCCAGGTCGCATAGCTTTCCCATTTGAACCAGATCAGGTGGTCCGGCATGTTTTCCGGCGCCACCAGATATTTCTGGATATGGTAGAAACCGCCGCCATGCACCTGCCATTCCTCGCCATGCGCACCGACCGGCAGATGCGGCACCTTGCGCAGGCCGAGGTCGAGCGCGACAAAATAGAACGACGACCCGATCCACGCGATCGCAGTGATGACGTGGAGCCATCGCACCGCGAATGCGAGCCAATCCCACATGATGGCAATATCTTGCATGGCGACCTCCCCCGGAACTCCTGTCAGGACACTAGCGCAACCGGATTATATGTTGTATTCGGCAAATAATCCTAGCTGCTTCAAAAAATCCAAAAGAGTTCCTGGATGGCCTATCTGGACAATGTCAGGACGTTCGTGCGGGTCTACGAATTGCGGAACATGTCGGCGGCCGCGCGGGACATGAGAATATCGGCGGCGGTCGCCTCGTCGCGGATCGCGCAGCTCGAGGCGCATCTCGATGTGCGGCTTTTCCAGCGCTCGACGCGAAAACTGAATCCCACCGAGCAGGGCCATCTCTTCTATCGAAGCTCCCTGAGGATCATCGAGGCCGTCGATGACGCGGAGGCAGAGATCAGCAATGTCACGGCAAACCCCAGGGGGACGCTGTACGTTGCCGCGCCGCTCGGCGTCGGGCAGCGGCTGGTCGCGCCCGCCGCCCCGGCCTTCCGGGAGCTTTATCCACAGGTGAACCTTCGCCTGAGATTGTCCGACCGCAAGCTGGACCTGGCGGCAGAGGGGCTCGACGCCGCCTTTTTCCTTGGACTGCCCGAGGATTCCACGCTGCGGATCCGCAAGATCGCGGATTGCGAACGCGTTCTCTGCGCGGCGCCCGAATACATCGCGCGCAGGGGGGCGCCGACGAGCAGCGCCGACCTGCTGGCCGACCGGCACGATTGCCTCAATCTACGGTATCCCGGGGCACCGGAGTTTCAATGGCCGCTTCAGACGTCGGAGGGGATCAAGCGCATTCCGGTCAGTGGCCCGTATGAATGCGACCACGGCGACGTCCTGACGAATTGGGCGCTGAAGGGCCTGGGGATCATCCTCAAGCCCGTCTTCGAAATCACCGAGCATCTGAAAAGCGGCCGGCTGGTTCCCCTGTTGAAGGACGAACCGCCGGTCCCGATCCAGATGGCCTGCCTCTATTCGCACCGCCGGAGGCAGGACCCCAAGGCCAGACTCTTCATCGATTTCATGGTGGGCCGGATCCAGAGCGCCCTTGCCCAGTAGACGGCGCCTGAACCGTTCAGCTGCCGCGATACGTAGAATAGCTGTACGGCGACAGCAGAAGCGGCACGTGATAGTGCATCTGCTCCGACATGCCGAAGCGCAGCGGGATCACATCGAGGAAACGCACGTCTTCGGACGGCACCGCGACCTCGTCGAGATATGCACCGGCATGGAAGACAAGCTCGTAGGTGCCGGTCCGGAATTCGGGCACAGGCAGAACATGCGCGTCGGTCCGGCCATCGCTATTTGTCACGACGGTGCGGATATGGCTGCGCTCTTCGCCGTCGATACGGTAGAGGTCGATTTTCATTCCCTGCGCCGGGCATCCACGTGCGGTGTCGAGAACATGGGTTGTAAGATAGCCAGCCATTTCAGTGCCTCCTCCGATATGGTGGCATTGTGACCCGATGACGCTACAGTTCACATAGCGAACACACAAAAAGCTCCTTCAATAATTTTGAGAAAAGCAAACGGATTATACTGCATTACAAGGAAGGAAAGAGATCTCGGAGGACAATGTGAATCGGTATACCCGCGACATGCGTGGCCACGGCGCCAATCCGCCGTCGGCAAACTGGCCCGACAATGCAAGGGTCGCCGTTCAATTCGTTCTGAACTACGAAGAAGGCGGCGAGAATTGCGTCCTGCATGGCGACGCCGCTTCCGAAGCCTTCCTGTCGGACATTCCCGGCGCGGCGCAGTGGCCGGGCCAGCGCCACTGGAACATGGAATCGATCTACGAATACGGCGCGCGTGCGGGATTCTGGCGGCTGCACCGGCTGTTCACCGGCGCCGGCATTCCGCTGACGATCTATGGGGTCGCGACCGCGCTGGCCCGCAGCCCCGAACAGGTCGCGGCGATGAAGTCGGCGGGCTGGGAAATCGCGAGCCACGGCCTCAAATGGGTCGAGCACAAGGACATGCCCGAGGCCGAGGAGCGCGCCGCCATCGCCGAAGCGATCCGACTGCACACCGAAGTCACCGGCGAGGCCCCGCGCGGCTGGTATACCGGCCGGTGCAGCGTCAACACCGTCCGCCTCGTGGCCGAGACCGGCGCCTTCGACTACATCTCGGACACCTATGACGACGACCTGCCCTACTGGCTGGATGCCGACGGGCGCGATCAGCTGATCATTCCCTACACGCTCGAAGCCAACGACATGCGTTTTGCCACCGCGCCGGGCTACATCACCGGCGAGCAGTTCTTCCAGTATCTGAAGGACGCCTTCGACACGCTCTATGCCGAGGGCGAGGCGGGAGCCCCGAAGATGATGTCGATCGGGCTGCATTGCCGGCTGATCGGCCGGCCGGGCAAGATCGCCGGGCTGAAGCGGTTCATCGACTATATCCAGGGCTTCGCGGGCGTCTGGTGCCCGCGCCGGATCGACATTGCCCGGCACTGGGCGGCCAATCACCCGCCGCAGGCCCGCCGGGACCGGCCGAGCCAGATGGACAAGGCCGCCTTCGTCGGCAAGTTCGGCTCGATCTTCGAGCATTCGCCCTGGATCGCCGAACGCGCCTGGGGCCTGGAACTGGGCCCGGCGCATGACTGCGCGGCGGGCGTCCACAATGCGCTTTGCCGGGTCTTCCGCAGCGCCTCGGAACAGGAGCGCCTCGGCGTTCTCACCGCGCACCCCGACCTTGCCGGCAAGCTCGCGCAGGCCAGGCACCTGACCGCGGAATCGACCAGCGAACAGGCCAGCGCCGGGCTTGACGCGCTGACCGACGCCGAACGCACGACCTTCACCGATCTGAATGCCGCCTATGTCGCAAAGCACGGCTTCCCGTTCATCATCGCCGTGCGCGACCACGACAAGGCGTCGATCCTCGCCGCCTTCCGGCGCCGGATCGACAATGACCGTGACACCGAGTTCGCCGAGGCCTGCGCCCAGGTGGAGCGCATCGCCGAGTTCCGGCTTCTGGACATCCTGCCCTGATGGCCCGGAAGCTGGTTCCGCAACCGCTGACGCAGGCCGCCTTCGAACCCTATGGCGACGTCATCGAGGTCGCCGGCGCGCCGGACAAGCTGATCAACCAGGGCATGTGCGGCCGTCACCACGACCGCGCGCGCCTCGACTTTCATGAAGGTCGCGCGGGCATCAGCCTGTTCGACGCCAAGGCCCGGACCTTTCCCCATGTCGTCGACATGGTCGAGCGCCACCCCGATGGCAGCCAGGCCTTCATCCCGCTCAGCGGCGTGCCGTTCCTCGTCATCGTCGCCGATGACGAGGATGGCCGTCCGGTGAACCTCAAGGCCTTCGTCACCGGCCCCGGCCAGTCAATCAATCTCCTGCGCGGCGTCTGGCACGGCGTTCTCGCGCCGGTCGAAAAACCCGGCCAATACATCGTCGTAGACCGCATCGGGGACGGGCCGAATCTGGAAGAACACTGGTTCGAAGAACCCTTCGTGATCGACAGTGCGACCCCGCAGCAGCCGTAACCGGCGCGCGTTGAATCTGAATATCACCGGCTCGCCCGGGCGAGCCTTCCAGACGTCCTTGGAGGCGCATTCATGACCGAGAAATTTATCGACATCGATCCGCTTGAGTCCCAGGAATGGCGCGACGCGGTTGCCGACGTAATCGAGCGCGACGGCGCCAACCGCGCGCATTTCCTGCTTGACCAGGCCGTAAGCCAGGCCCGCGCCGCGGGCGCGACGCTGCCGTTTTCCTCCACCACGCCCTACCAGAACACGATCCCGGCCGATGGTCAGGCCGACTTCCCCGGCGATCTGGAGATGGAGTGGCGGATCCGCACCATCAACCGCTGGAACGCGATGGCGACGGTCGTGCGGCGCAACAAGGAATCGAGCGAATATGGCGGCCATATCGCCTCTTTCGCCTCGTCGGCGGTCATGTACGACATCGGGCTCAACCACTTCTGGCGCTCGAAATCGGCCATTCACGGCGGCGATCTGGTGTTCTTCCAGGGTCATGTGATCCCCGGCATCTACGCACGGTCCTTCATGGAGGGCCGGATCAGCGAGGCCGAGCTGGAGAATTTCCGCTCCGAGGTCGCGGGCGGCGGGCTGTCGTCCTATCCGCATCCCTGGCTGATGCCGGATTACTGGCAGTTCCCGACCGTCTCGATGGGCCTTGGCCCGCTGATGGCGATCTATCAGGCGCGGTTCATGAAATACATGCACAACCGCGGCCTCATCGACATGGCGGACCGCAAGGTCTGGTGCTTCCTCGGCGACGGCGAGATGGACGAACCGGAAAGCCGCGGCGCCATCGACCTTGCCGCGCGTGAGGGGCTCGACAACCTGATCTTCGTCGTCAACTGCAACCTCCAGCGCCTCGACGGCCCGGTCCGGGGCAACGGCAAGATCGTGCAGGAGCTTGAGGGCGACTTCCGCGGCGCCGGCTGGAACGTGATCAAGCTCTTGTGGGGCAAGGGCTGGGACGAACTGCTGGAAAAGGACGTCACGGGCCGCCTGCGCCAGCTGATGGACGAAACCGTCGACGGCGACTACCAGACCTTCAAGTCGAAGGACGGCGCCTATATCCGCAAGCATTTCTTCGGCAAGTATCCCGAAACCGCCGCCCTTGTCGCGGACTGGACCGACGAACAGATCTGGGCGCTGCGCCGTGGCGGCCACGACCCCGAAAAGGTCTACACCGCCTTCAAGCGCGCCACCGAAACCAAGGGCCAGCCGACCTGCCTTCTGGTCAAGACAGTCAAGGGCTACGGGATGGGCACGGCCGGCGAAGGGCAGAACATCACCCACCAGCAGAAGAAGCTGGCCGAGGATCAGCTGCGCGCCTTCCGCGACCGGTTCCAGATCCCGATCGACGACAAGGACTTGCCGAAGGCGCCCTTCGTCAGCCTCAACAACGCGCAGAAGTCCTACCTTGCCGATCGCCGCAAGGCGCTTGGCGGCGACTTCCCGAAGCGCGAATGGCGCGACACGCCGAAGCTTGACATCCCCTCGCTCGACAAGTTCGAGGGCCAGCTCAAGGGCACCGGCGACCGCGAGATCTCGACCACGATGGCCTTCGTCCGCATCCTGACGACGCTGCTGCGCGACAAGGGCGTGGGCAAGCATGTGGTGCCGATCGTGCCCGACGAAAGCCGCACCTTCGGCATGGAGGGGCTGTTCCGCTCAGCCGGCATCTACAACCCGCTTGGGCAGAACTACACGCCCGAGGATGCCGACCAGATGATGTTCTACAAGGAAACGACCGACGGTCAGGTCCTTCAGGAAGGCATCAACGAGGCGGGCGCGATGGCGGACTGGATCGCGGCGGCGACGTCGTATTCCAACCACGGCGTGCCGATGATCCCGTTCTTCATCTACTATTCGATGTTCGGCTTCCAGCGGATCGGCGATCTTGCCTGGGCGGCGGGCGACAGCCGCTGCCGCGGCTTCATGCTGGGCGGCACCGCCGGACGGACCACGCTGAACGGCGAGGGGCTGCAACACGAGGACGGCCACAGCCACATCCTTGCGGGGACCATCCCGAACTGCATCACCTACGACCCGACCTTCAGCTACGAGGTGGCGGTCATCGTCCATCACGGGCTGAAGCGGATGTATGCCGATCAGGACGACGTCTTCTTCTACCTGACCCTGATGAACGAGAACTACGCCCATCCCGACATGCCGATGGGCGTCGAGGAGGACATCGTGCGGGGTCTCTACCGGCTTCGCGAAACCAGGAAGCCCGGCAAGAAGCACGTCAACCTGCTGGGCTCGGGCACGATCCTGATGCAGGCGATCAAGGCCGCCGAGATGCTTCAGGCGGATTTCGGCGTCACCTCCGACATCTGGTCGGCCACGAGCCTCAACGAACTGGCCCGCGACGGACAGGACTGCGCCCGGATCAACCGGCTCAATCCCTTCGCGGAACAGCGCGTGCCCTTCGTCACCCAGCAGCTGGCGAAGGCCCAGGGCCCGGTGATCGCGGCGACCGACTACATGAAGAACTACGCCGAGCAGATCCGCGCCTTCGTGCCGAACCGCTTCACCGTTCTCGGCACCGACGGCTTCGGGCGATCGGACAGCCGCGTGAACCTGCGGCGCTTCTTCGAAGTCGACGCGCACCACATCGCGGCGGCCGCGATGGTGGACCTCTTCCGCGAGGGCGCCGTGACGAAGAAGGATCTCGAAGCGGCCCTGAAGAAATATGACATCGACGGCGGCAAGCCGAACCCCCGGCTGGCGTGATCGGGCAAGAGGAGACAGAACATGGCAACCGAAGTGAAAGTGCCCGATATCGGTGATTTCTCCGATGTCCCGGTGATCAACATCCTGGTCGGCGTCGGCGACGTGATCTCCGCCGAGGATCCCCTGGTGGAACTGGAAAGCGACAAGGCGACGCTGGAGGTTCCCTCTCCGGCCGCCGGCAAAATCGCGGAGATCAAGGTCAAGGAAGGCGACCGGGTTTCGCAGGGCTCGCTGATCCTGCTGCTCGAGGACGCCGGCGCTGCCGGGGCCCCTGCACCCGCAGCCGCCGCTGCCCCGGCGCCTGCCGCCCCCGCAACGCCGGCACCTGCCGCCGCAGCGGCCCCCGCGCCCGTTGCGGCCCCGGCACCCGTCACCGATGCAGGGTTCGGCAAGGCACATGCCTCGCCCTCGGTCCGTGCCTTCGCCCGCCAGCTCAATGTCGACCTGTCGCGGGTCAACGGAACCGGCCGCAAGGGCCGCATCCTGCGCGAGGACGTGACCACATTCTTCAAATCCAGCTCTGTCCCCGCCGCCGCCGGCGGCGGCGCCGTTCAGGGCGGCATGGGCATCCCGCCGATCCCGGCTGTCGACTTCACGAAGTTCGGACCCGTCGAGGACGTGGAAATGCCGCGGATCAAGAAGCTCTCGGGCCCGGCGCTGCACCGGTCCTGGCTCAACATCCCGCATGTCACCCATAACGAGGAAGCCGACATCACCGGCCTCGATGCCTACCGCAAGGAGCTTGACACCGCCGCCAAGCCCGAGGGCTACCGCGTGACGCTGCTCAGCTTCGTGATCAAGGCAAGCGTCTCGGCGCTGAAGGCCCACTGGGAAGTCAACAGCTCCATCCACCCGGATGGCGACAAGCTGATCCGCAAGTCCTACTACCATATCGGCTTTGCCGCAGACACGCCGAACGGGCTGGTCGTGCCGGTGATCCGCGATGCCGACCGCAAGGGAATCATCGAGATCTCGAAAGAGCTTGGCGAGCTTTCCGCAAAGGCGCGGGACGGCAAGCTCAAGGGCGACGACATGTCGGGCGCCTCGTTCACGATCTCGTCGCTGGGCGGGATCGGCGGCACCTCGTTTACCCCGATCGTCAACGCGCCCGAGGTGGCGATCCTCGGGCTTACGCGGTCCAAGATGGCGCCGGTCTGGGATCCCGAGGCCGGCAAGAAGGGCAAGTTCGTCCCCCGTCTGATGCAGCCCCTGTCGCTGTCCTATGATCACCGCGCCATCGACGGCGCGCTTGCCGCGCGCTTCTGCGCCACGCTGAAACATGTGATGGGCGACGTCCGTCGCCTGATGCTCTGAGGGGGCCGTCATGGAAGTCAAAGTCCCCGATATCGGCGATTTCAAGGACATCCCGGTCATCTCGATCCTTGTCTCGGTCGGCGACACCGTCGCCGCCGAGGATCCGCTGATCGAGCTTGAATCGGACAAGGCGACGATGGAGGTGCCCTCCCCGGCCGCCGGCACGATCAAGGAGATCAAGGTCAAGGAGGGCGACAGGGTCTCGAAAGGCGCGCTGATCCTCGTCCTCGAAGGCGCGGGAGCGGCCGAGGCGCCGAAGCCGGGCGCGCCCGAAGCCCCGAAATCCGTCGCCGCGACCGGAACCGCGTCGGGCAAGGGCGACATCCATGGCGAGGTCGTCGTGCTCGGCTCCGGCCCCGGCGGATACACGGCCGCCTTCCGCGCCGCCGATCTCGGCAAGAAGGTCGTGCTGATCGAAAAGGACGCCACGCTGGGCGGCGTCTGCCTCAATGTCGGCTGCATCCCCTCCAAGGCGCTTCTGCACGCCGCGAAGGTCATCACCGAAGCCGAGGAGATGGCGGATCACGGCATCACCTTCGCCAAGCCCAAGGTCGACATCGCCAAGCTGGCGGGCTGGAAGGCCTCGGTCGTCAATCAGCTCACCGGCGGGCTTTCGGGTCTCGCCAAGGGCCGCAAGGTCGAGGTCGTGAAGGGCTATGGCCGCTTCACCGGCCCGAACATGATCGAGGTCGAGAAGGACGGCAAGACGACGAAGGTCAGCTTCGACACCTGCATCATCGCGGCCGGGTCCGAACCGGTGAAACTGCCCTTCGTTCCGCATGACGACCCGCGTGTGATCGATTCCACCGGCGCGCTCGAGCTTGACGGCATTCCCAAGCGCCTGCTGGTCCTCGGCGGCGGCATCATCGGGCTCGAGATGGCCTGCGTCTATGACGCGCTCGGATCGAAGATCACCGTCGTCGAACTGATGGACCAGATCATTCCCGGTGCCGACAAGGACATCGTGAAGCCGCTGCACAAGCGGATCGAGGGCCGCTATGAAAAGATCCTGCTGAAGACCAAGGTCACGGCGGTCGAAGCGCAGAAATCCGGTCTCAAGGTCACGTTCGAGAACGACAAGGGCGAAAGCTCGACCGATACGTTCGACAAGGTGCTGGTCGCCGTCGGGCGGCGGCCCAACGGCAAGCTGATCAATGCCGAGGCGGCCGGCGTCGCGGTCGATGATCGCGGCTTCATCGCCGTCGACACCCAGCAGCGCACCGGCGTGCCGCATATCTTCGCCATCGGCGATGTCGTCGGCCAGCCGATGCTGGCCCACAAGGCGGTGCACGAAGGCAAGGTCGCGGCCGAGGCCGCAGCCGGCCAGAACCGCCACTTCGATGCCCGCGTCATCCCCTCGGTCGCCTATACCGATCCCGAGGTCGCCTGGGTCGGTCTGACCGAGGCGCAGGCGAAAGAACGGGGCATCAAGGTCGGCAAGGGGGTCTTCCCCTGGGCCGCGTCCGGTCGCTCGCTGTCGCTTGGCCGTTCCGAGGGTCTGACCAAGGTGCTCTTCGATGAAAGCGACGACCGCGTGATCGGCGCGGGGATCGTCGGCCCGAATGCGGGCGACCTGGTCGCCGAGGTGGCGCTGGCAATCGAGATGGGCGCCGATGCGGTCGACCTTGGCCACACGATCCATCCGCATCCGACGCTGAGCGAGACGGTCAACTTCGCCGCCGAGATGTTCGAGGGAACGATCACCGATCTGATGCCGCCGAAAAAGCGGCACTGAACGGACTTCAGCAAGCAGCACCCGCTATTGCGCGGGTTCCGTACAAGTGATCACGCAGGGCGCATCCGCGCCTTGCGGCGGACGGTTGTCCGCTCCTGCAACGTCAACCGGCGGTTCACGGCCGCCACATTCTGGAGGAAACGCGAAATGATCTTCACCCGACGAGGAATCCTGGCGACGGCGCTGCTCGCGGCCGCCGGGCCGGATCTGGTGATCGCCCATGGCGGCCAGAACTCCTCTGCGATGGAAGAAGTCGCGCCAGAATTTCCCGACATCAAGTTCGTTGTCGTGCAGGGCGGTGTCACCGGCCCGAACCTGTCGAGCTACAAGGTGATGCAGGAGGAATCCGCCTGGCTGGCCGGGGCGCTCGCGGGGCTGACGACCAAGACCGGAACCGTCGGCCATATCTCGGGCATCCGCGTCAAGCCGGGGCTGAAGGGGCGCGGCGGCTTCTACAACGGCCTGATGCACGTGAAGCCGGACGCCAGGTTCCTGACCATCTTTGCCGGCGATCAGGACGATAACGAACTGTCCCACCGTGTCGCCGCGGCCGAGGCCGATGCTGGCGCCGACATCATCTTCACCATGCTCAACGCCGGCCGCACCGGCGCGATCGAGGTCTCGGTCGAGTTCGAGGGCGAGGAATTCAATCCCTGAGCCACGCCGCCGGACTCCGGCGACCGGAAGAAACGTGAAAGCCCCGGCCTGTTGGCCGGGGCTTTCCTGTCTGGCGCCGCGCCATCGGCGGCGGGTCAGGCCAGCACGCCGTAAAACATGCAGAGTGCCGGAAGCCAGCCGGTGAAGATGCCGCACAGAAGCGTCGCCAGCGTGGCTGCGCCGCCGATCGGCCGTTGCAGCGCGAGCAGCAAGAAATACATGAACCACAGCACCGCCCAGGCGGCCCAGGCGAGACCCAGCCAGAGCGCGAGAAGGCTGTCGGCGCCAAGCGTCTCCTCGATGGCGACGGGCACCACGGTGATCGCGACAAAGAGGCTGAACCAGCCCAGCCCGCGGCCGTCGACCCCGGTGATCCGGTTGTAGGCGACCCAGAGATAGGTGGTGGTGAAGAGTAGCGTCAGCGCCGCCGACTTCACGGCGGCGGGGTCGGTCGCGCCGAAGACGCCGTCCGCCGCGACGGCGGCGGTGATCACCGCAACGACCACGTTGATAATCACGATTTCGCGGTCGGCAATCCGGCCCGACATCCAGATCCCGTTCAGGAACAGGACCGCGCCGACAAAGAGGAGGGAAAGCGGAAGAAGCATGCGGAACGACCTTCGGGTTGCTGTCAGGACGCGTGTTGAGAACTGAAAAGGGGAAGGCGCATCCGCGCCTTCCCCAGATTTAGGTGTCCTCCGCCCGGCAGGCCGGGCGGCACGGACTTGTCAGTGACCGCTATCGGCCTTCATCGCGGCCTCGCGCAGCTCATCTTCGCTGACTTCCTGACCGCCGTTGAAGACGATGTTCAGAAGCACCGCCGAGATCGAGGCGAGCAGGATGCCGGAGTCGATCAGCGGGTGGATCGCATGGGGCATGTGCATCTTGAAGTCCGGCGCGATCAGCGGGATCATCCCCATGCCGAGCGAGACGGCGACGATGAACCCGTTGCTGCGGTTGACCTTGAAGTCCACTGAACCGAGGATCCGGACGCCCGTCGCGGCCACCATGCCGAACATCACCAGGCCCGCACCGCCGAGCACCGCCACCGGCAGCGATTCGACCAGCGCGCCCATCTTCGGCACCAGGCCGAGCACGATCATGATCGCGCCGCCGGTCACGCAGACATAACGCGAGCGGATGCCGGTGACGCCGACAAGGCCGACATTCTGGCTGAACGACGTATAGGGGAAGGTGTTGAAGAGGCCGCCGATCAGCGTGCCAAGACCGTCGGTCCTGAGGCCGGCCGACAGCGACGGGCGCTCGATCTTCTTGCCGCACATCTCACCCAGCGCGAGGAACATGCCCGTCGATTCGATCATCACCACGATCATGACGAGCGTCATGGTCAGGATCATGACCGGATCGAAGATCGGCAGGCCGAAGCGGAACGGCGTGATCAGCTCGAACCAGCCGGCGTTCGCCACCTTGTCGAAATGCATCAGGCCGAGCGCCGCCGCGACGACGCCGCCGACGATGATGCCGATCAACACCGAGATGTTCGCCAAGAAGCCGCGCGCGTATTTCATCACGAGGATGATCGACACGAGAACCGCCGCCGAGATGGCGAGGTTGGTGCCCGACGCGTAGAGCGGGTTGTCCATCGACGGCGCGATGTTCAGACCCTTGGGCAGTTCCGGCGCCCCCGGCAGCGCCTTGATCGCATCCAGCCAGGCCGTGTGTTCGGGGTTAATGATCTTCGGCGCGGTGGGGCCGACCGGAAGTCCGAAGATCCAGTTGATCCCGATCCGCATCAGCGTGACGCCGATCACCAGGATGATCGTGCCGGTGACGACGGGCGGAAAGAACCGCAGCATCTTGGCGACGAAGGGCGCGATCAGCATGCCGATGATACCGGCGCCGATGATGGCGCCGAAGATCATCCGCGCGCCGTCGGTTCCGGGGTTGGCGATGGCAATCGACACCATCGGGCCGACCGAGGCGAAGGTCACGCCCATCATCACCGGAAGCCGGATGCCGAACCATTTCGACGCGCCGAGCGACTGGATGATCGTCACAAGGCCGCAGACGAACAGGTCGGCCGAGATTAGGAACGCGACCTGTTCCGGCTCAAGCTTGAGAACGCGCCCGACGATGAGGGGGACGGCGATCGCGCCCGCATACATGACGAGCACATGTTGCAGGCCAAGCGTGAACAGCTTCGGCGGTGGCAGGATCTCGTTGACGGCGTCAAACGTAGCATCGGTTGCCATATTGTCTTCTCCTCCTCGGAAAACTGATGATTGGGTTATGATCCGGCGGTCTGGCTTCCGCCGGGCGGCGCTTGTCAGCCGTAGGATGAAACGGCGGATCCGGCGAGCGCCGAGATGTTCAGCAATCCGCGGACGGTGATCGCGGGCGTGACGATATGGGCGCGGTTGCCCATCCCCATCAGGATCGGGCCGACTTCGAGGCCGTTTGCGACCGATTTCATGATGTTCCGGGCGGCGCCGGCGGCATCGGTGTTGGCGTAGACCAGCACATTGGCCCGGCCCGTCAGCCTTCCGCCGGGGAACAGCCGTTCCCGCAGGTCGCCGTCGAGCGCGGCATCGGTGTGCATCTCGCCCTCGTATTCGAAATCCACGGTCTGGCCGTCGAGAATTGCCATGGCGCCGCGCATGGCCCGGCCCGACGCGCTGTCGAGGTTGCCGAACTGCGACCCGGAGCAGAGCGCGACCTTGGGCTCCACCCCGAAGCGGCGCACATGGCGCGCGGCCGCGACGACGGTGTCGGCGATCTGCGCGGCCGTCGGTTCCGCGGTCACATGGGTGTCGGCGACGAAGAGCGGCCCCTGATCGACAAGGACGAGCGACAGCGCCCCGATCGGGTGCAGTTCGTCGGTCGACAGGACCTGAGTGACGTAGTTCAGGTGCCAGCGATACTGGCCGAAGGTGCCGCAGATCATGCTGTCGGCGTCGCCGCGATGCACCATCACGGCCGCGATCGCCGTGGTGTTGGTTCGCAGCACCGCCCGGGCGAGGTCGGGCGTCACGCCCTGGCGCCGGGTGATCTCGTGATAGGTTGTCCAGTAGTCGCGGTAGCGCGGATCATCCTCGGGATCGACCAGTTCGAAATCGGCGCCGGGCCGGATCTTGAGGCCCGCCCGCTCCAGCCGGGCTTCGACCACGGAGCGGCGGCCGATCAGGATCGGCGTGTCGATCCGCTCTTCCAGGAGCGACTGGGCCGCGCGCATCACGCGCTCGTCCTCGCCCTCGGCGAAGACCACCCTGCGCTGCGCCTGACGGGCGGTGTCGAAGACCCGCCGCATGATCGTGTGCGAACGGAAGACCTGCCCCTGAAGGTGCGAGCGGTATTCGTCGAAGTCGATCTTGCGCGTGGCGACGCCGGAATCGATGGCGGCCTTCGCGACGGCCGTCGCGATGGTGGGCAGAAGCCGGGGGTCGAAGGGCTTCGGGATCAGGTATTCCGGTCCGAAGGTCAGCCGTTCGCCCTGATAGGCGGCGCCAAGCTCGGCCGAGGCGGTTTCCCGCGCCAGCCCGGCGATCGCCTCGACGCAGGCAAGCTTCATCGCGTCGTTGATCTCGGTCGCGCCGGCATCGAGCGCGCCGCGGAAGATGAAGGGGAAGCACAGGACGTTGTTGACCTGGTTCGGATAGTCCGAGCGTCCGGTGGCGATCAGCGCCCCCGGCGCGGCGGCGCGTGCCTCTTCCGGCATGATCTCCGGCACCGGGTTGGCCAGTGCGAAGATGATCGGATCGGCGGCCATCTTGGCGACCATCTCCCTGGTCAGAAGGCCGGGGCCCGAGACGCCAAGGAACAGGTCCGCGCCCTCCATCGCCTCCATCGTGGTGCGCATTTCGGTCTTCTTGGCGAATTCCTGCTTTTCGGCATTGAGGTCGTTGCGCCCCGTATGCACCACGCCCTTGCTGTCGAGCATGGTGATGTTTTCCTTCCTCACCCCCATGACCATCAGCATCTTGAGGCAGGCGATCCCGGCCGCGCCGGCGCCGAGCGCGACGACCTTGATCTCCCCGACCTTCTTCTTCGCCACGATCAGCGCATTATAGGCCGCGGCGGCGGCGACGATGGCGGTGCCGTGCTGGTCGTCGTGGAAGACCGGAATGTTCATGCGCTCGCGGCAGAGTCGTTCCACGAGGAAGCAATCGGGCGCCTTGATGTCTTCGAGGTTGACCGCGCCGAAGGTGGGTTCCAGCGAACAGACGATGTCGGCCAGCTTCTCGGGGTCGCTCTCGTTCACCTCGATGTCGAAACAGTCGATCCCGGCGAATTTCTTGAAGAGAACCGCCTTGCCCTCCATCACCGGCTTCGACGCCTGCGCCCCGATATTGCCGAGGCCGAGCACGGCGGTGCCGTTCGAGATGACGGCGACGAGGTTGCCCTTGGCGGTATAGCGCGCCGCGTCTGCGGGCGTCTTCTCGATCTCGAGACAGGCTTCCGCGACGCCGGGCGAATAGGCGTTCGACAGGTCGCGCCCCGTGGTCATGGGTTTCGTCGCCCGGATCTCGAGTTTCCCGGGTTTCGGGAATTCGTGATAGTCGAGCGCCTCCTGGCGCTTTGCCGCCTTAGGATCGTCAGCTGCCATCGTTCTTTCTCCGCAATTCGGCTGTCCGTTCAGCGCGGACGCACATGTGTTTTTTTGGGTAGGATTTGCTGCCGGCGGGGTGCGCCCCCCGGCAGCATCTTGGGCGGGCTCAGACCTTGACGGCGCCCTTGGCCATGGCGTGATAGATCACGCCGCCGAGGATCGCGCCGATCACCCAGTTGTAGCCCGACAGGGATGCGAACCACGGCACCCAGACGGTCGCCACCGAGAAGACCGCCGCCAGCCCGAAGGCCTTGACCGCCGCGTCGTTCCAGCCGTTGCCATAGTGGTAGCGGCCGCGCTCCATGTCATAGAGATCGTCGAGGTCCAGGTGCTGCTTCCGGTGCAGGTAGTAGTCGACGATCATGATCCCGTAGATCGGTGCCAGCGTCGCGCCCAGCGTGTTGACGAAGCCGCTGATCCCGAACTGGCTGATGAAGCTGTTCCAGAACCCGCCGATCACCAGGGCGAAGACCGAGGTGATGACACCGGCCTTGCGGAAGCTGATCTTTTCGGGCGCGAGGTTGGCGATACCGTTCACCGCCGGGATGAAGTTCGCCACGAGGTTGATGCCAACCGTCGCCGCGAAGAAGGTGATCGCCGCGATCACGCCCAGAAGCACGCTGTCGGTACGCTCGACGATCTCGGTCGGGTTGATGATCTCCTCGCCGAAGACCACGGCCGCGCCGCCGGTCGTCAGAAGGGCCAGAGCCGAGAACAGGATCATGTTGAACGGCAGGCCGGCGAGGTTGCCGATGACCATCGCGCGCCGGTCCTTGGCATAGCGCGAGAAGTCGGAGAAGTTGATCATCACCGCCGCGAAATAGGCGACCATGGTGCCGACGATGGCGATGAAGCCCTCGAACTCGGTGGCCAAGGTGCCCTCGGGATTGGCGAAGATCGTCGCCGTGGCCGACAGAAGCTGCCCTTCCGAACGGTTCCAGAGCACGATGACAAGGCCGATCATCACGATGTAGACGAACGGTCCGGCGATGTTCAGGAAGGTTTCGACCCAGCCCATGCCGCGCCAGAAGATCGCGATATGCAGCACCCAGACGATGAAGAACGACAACCAGTCGATGCCGGTAAGTCCGAGGATTTCGGTCCCGCCATGGATGCCGGTGATCGACCGGATCAGGAGCGCGAGCGCCGTCGAGGCGAAATAGACCTGGACGCCGTACCAGAACACGGCGACCGTCGATCTCAGTATCGCCGGCAGCTTTGCCCCCTGGGTGCCCAGACTGGCGCGCGCCAGAACCGGGTAGGGAATGCCGTATTTCTCTCCGGCCGCGCCGGAGAGGTTGACCATCCACATGACGAAAAGCCCGGCGACGATGAGCGCCGCGAAGGCGGTCCAGCCGCCGACGCCGTAGGAAATGAACAGCGATGCCACCAGCGAATAGCCGAAGAGCGACTGAACGTCATTTGCCCAGATGTTGAAGATGGCGAACCATCCCCAGGTCTTTTCTCTTGCTCCTGCCGGGTTCAGCGTATGTGTGCTTTCGCCGGAAATCGTGTCGCCGTGGGCGACATGATCGTGATGAGTGGACACCATTTCTCTCCTCCCCGAAATTGGTCCAGTATGTACGTGCTGGCAGTATAACCCTAGAACTCGACCTCGACCGCAACACCCTGCTTGACCGCGAGATCGACCACGGACGAGGCCACGGCCAAGTCCTGAAGCCCGACACCCGTGCCGTCAAAGATCGTTATTTCCTTCTCCGAGGTCCGGCCCGGATGGTCGCCGTTGATGACCTGGCCGAGTTCGACGATGTCTTCCTTGCGAATGGTCAGGTCGATGATCGCGTGCTGGAATTCGCCGATCGTGACCGACTGCGCCACTTCGTCGGTAAAGAGCGTCGACCGGCGGATCAGCTTGTCCGCATCGACTTCCTGCTTGCCCTTGGTATCGGTGCCCATGCAGGCGATGTGGGTGCCGTCCTTGACATGCTCGGAGGTCAGGATCGCGCCGAAGCTCGACGTGATGGTGACGATCACGTCGCTGGCGGCGCCGAGATCCTCGAGCGAGACGCTCTCGAAGGGCAGGCCAAGCGCTTCTGCGGCCTTGCGCAGACCTTCCAGCTTCTCGGGCGTGCGGTTCCACGCCACGACCCGTTCGAAGGGCCGTTGCGCCGCAACGGCGCGCATCTGGTAGGCCGCCTGATGGCCCGCACCGACGATACCGAGAACCTTCGCGTCCTTCCGGGCCAGATGCGCCACCGAAACGGCGGCAGCGGCGGCCGTTCTGAGCGCGGTCAGAAGGTTGCCGCCCACGACGGCGCGGCATTTGCCGGTATCGGCGTCGAACAGGAAGATCGTGGACTGGTGGTTGGTCAGGCCCTTTTGCGCATTGCCGGGCCAGTAGCCGCCGGACTTGAGGCCGAGGTTCAGCGCGGCGCGGTCGAAGCCGGACTTGAAGCCGTAAAGCGCGTCGGCATGGCCGATCGCCTCGCGGATCACCGGAAAGTTGTAGGCGGTGCGTGCCGCCATGGATGCAAACACCTTCTCGACCGCGTCAAAGGCGGCTTCCGCCGTCATCAGGCCGGCGATCTCTTTTTCGGGGACGATGATCATGTTCGCTCCTCTCTATTGAAAAGGGGCCGGGCGAACCCGGCCCTTCTGTCTCGGGACGTTGCTCAGTAGGCCTTGCCGCGGGCCGAGACCGGCCAGACGGCTTCGACCTTGCCGCCCCTGACACCGACATACCAGTCGTGCACGTTCGCGGTGGGGTCGCAGTGGCCGGGCACCAGGCGCAGCTTCTCGCCGACCTTCAGGACGCCTTTCGGATCCTCGATGACGCCATGCTCGTCTGAGCATTTGATGTATTTCACGTCGTCGCGGCCATAGATGAAGGGCAGGCCGCTATCGACCGACTGCGCCTTGAGGCCGGCGTCGCAGATCGCCTTGTCGGCCTTCGCGTGGCTCATCACCTGGGTCAGGATGAAAAAGGCGTTTTCCCACTCACCCTGGTCGATGCGCTTGCCGTCCTTGTCGTGAATACGGCCATAGTCGGCATCCATGAACGCGTAGGAGCCGCACTGAAGCTCGTTGTAGACGCCCGAGTTGCTCTCGAAATAGTAGGAGCCGGTGCCGCCGCCGGACACCAGTTCAGGCTCCAGCCCTTCTTTCTTGAGGGCCTCGACCGCGTCCTTCACCATGGCGATGGCGATGTCGAGCTTTTCCTTGCGCGCCTCGTAGCTGTCCATGTGCTGCATCGCGCCCTGATAGGCCTGGATGCCCTTGAACTTCAGGCCCGGCGCCGCCGCGACGGCCTTGGCGATCTTGACGACATCCTCGGTCCTGGTGACGCCGCAGCGCCCGGCGCCGCAGTCGATCTCGATGAAGACGCCCAGTTCGGTGCCATGCTTGACAGCCGCGGCCGACAGTTCGGCAACGTTGTTGACGTCATCGACGCAGACGATGATCGAGGAGCCGAGCTTCGGCAGCCGCGCCAGCCGGTCGATCTTCTTCGGGTCGCGGACCTGGTTCGACACCAGAACGTCCTTGATGCCGCCGCGCACGAAGACTTCGGCTTCGGACACTTTCTGGCAGCAGACGCCGACCGCGCCGCCGAGCTTTTCCTGAAGCTTCTGGACGTCGACAGACTTGTGCATCTTGCCGTGGCTGCGGTGACGCATGCCATGCGCCTTGGCATAGTCGCCCATCTTCTTGATGTTGCGCTCAAGCGCGTCGAGATCGAGGACGAGACAGGGCGTCTGGATGTCCTTCTCGTCCATGCCCGGCTTGGCGGGGATGTCGTAGCCGACCTCGAGGGTGTCGATGTTGACGGGTGCGTTCATGGTTGTTCTCCCAAATCAAACGTTCCAGGGAAGCTTGTCGAGGTCGACATTGCCGCCGGTGATGATGACGCCGACACGTTTGCCTTTGAACGTGCCGGGGTTCTTGAGGATGGTGGCAAGCGGCACGGCGCTCGACGGTTCCATCACCACCCGGAGGTGCTTCCAGGTGAGTTTCATCGCGTCGATGATCTCCTGCTCCGACGCGGTGTAGATATCGGAGACATGGTTCGACACGAAATGCCAGGTGAGGTCCTTCAAAGGCACCAGGAGCCCGTCGGCAATGGTCTTGGGCGCATCGTCGGCGATGATGTGGCCGGCCTTGAAGCTGCGATAGGCGTCGTCGGCCTGCTCAGGCTCGGCGGCGATGACCCTGGTTTCCGGCGCCAGCGTCGACAGCGTCAGGCAGGTGCCCGAGATCATGCCGCCGCCGCCGATCGGGGCGACGACGAAATCAAGCCCGTCGGCCTGCTCCATCAGCTCGCGCGAGCAGGTCCCCTGCCCCGCGATGACGCGGGGATCGTTGTAGGGATGCACGAAGTCGCCGCCGGTTTCAGCCTGCACCTTGGCAAAGGTCGCCTCGCGCGACGAGGTCGAGGGCTCGCATTCGGTGATCTTGCCGCCGTAGCGGCGCACCGTGTCCTTCTTGGCCTGCGGCGCGGTCCGCGGCATCACCACGTTGCAGGGAATGCCGCGCAGCATCGCCGCGTAGGACAGGCACGAGGCATGGTTGCCGGACGAATGCGTGGCCACGCCCTTCTTCGCCTGCTCTTCGGTCAGCCCGAAGACCGCGTTGGTGGCGCCGCGCACCTTGAAGGCGCCCGGCTCCTGGAAGTTCTCGCACTTGAAGAACAGCTCGCAACCCGCCAGTTCGTTCAGGTAGTCCGAGGTGCGGACCGGCGTGCGGCGGATATGCGGCTTGATGCGCTCATGCGCGGCCAGCATGTCCTCGTAGGTCGGGATATAAAGGGTTTCGGTATCGCTCATCACGCCGCCGCCTTCTTCACCGCGTTCGCGTCGTTGCGATAGTAGTCCTGGGCCGCCGCGACGCCGGAGCCGAGTTTCACCTTCAGGCCGAGATCGGCCATCACCATCTCGGCCGTTGCGATGCCCGAAAGCGCCAGCACGTCGGTGAGCATGCCCAGATGGCCGATGCGGAACACCTTGCCCGCCACCTCGCCGAGGCCGACGCCGAAGGCGACGCCGTATTTCGAGGCGGCATGGGTGACGATCTCGGTCGCGTTGAAGCCCTCGGGCGTGCGGATCGCACTCACGGTGTCGGAATAGACGTCGGGGCGCGCGGCGCAAAGCTTCAGGCCCCAGGCGTCGACGGCGCGGCGCACGCCTTCGGCGATGCGGTGGTGACGGGCGAAGACGTTTTCCAGCCCCTCTTCCAGCAGCATGTCGGTGGCCAGCTTCAGCCCGTTCATCAGGCCGACCGGCGGCGTGTAGGGGAAGGCGTTGTTGGCGTACCCCTTGGTCATGTCGTCGATGTCGAAGAAGGTGCGCGGCAGCTTGGCGGTCTTCGAGGCCGCGATGGCCTTGTCCGAGAAGCCGAGGATGGCGAGGCCGGCGGGCAGCATGAAGCCCTTCTGGCTGCCGGTGACGGCGATGTCGACGCCCCATTCGTCGAAGCGGAAATCCATCGAGGCGATGGAGGACACGCCGTCGACGAAGAGCAGCGCGGGATGCTTCGCGGCGTCGAGCGCGCGGCGCACCGCGGCGATGTCCGATTTCACGCCGGTCGCGGTCTCGTTGTGCGTCGCCAGCACGACCTTGATCTGGTGGCCGGTATCGGCGGTCAGGATCTCTTCGTAGCGGTCGGCGGGCAGGCCCTCGCCCCAGGTGGTCTCGACGATCTGGACGTCAAGCCCGTGGCGCTGGCACATGTCGATCCAGCGATGGCTGAACATGCCGTTGCGCGCCGCAAGAACCTTGTCGCCGGGCGACAGCGTGTTGGAGATCGCGGTCTCCCAGCCGCCGGTGCCGGTCGAGGGATAGATGAAGATCCGGGCCGTATCGGATTTCAGGATCTTGCGGACATTGTCCAGGCAGGGGTTGAGGATCTTGCCGAAGACCGGCGACCGGTGGTCGATCGTCGGCATGTAGCAGGCCTTGCGGATCTCTTCCGGCATGTTGGTCGGGCCGGGAATGAAAACGGGATTCTGGAAGCTCATCTGCGCCCTCCTCAAGCGATTTCGTCAAAATTACGCGATTCTCGGAGTTGCGGATACTTTTTAGAAAACGTTTTTCATTTATTGCTAGAGACAGATTTACAATTTATAATCAATATGTTGCATTTTTCAGCGGCAACAGGTGATCTTCTGCAATATCGCGAAAGAGTTTCTAAATTAGGCGAACGGAGGTTGAAAATGGACGAGAAGCCAGCCCGCAGGGGGCGCCCGCGCGCCTGGTCCGGATCGGCATCGCAGCCAACCATCCGGGCCCTCGACAGGGCGCTCGACGTTCTCGACGCGATCGCTGCCGCGAACGGATTGACGCTCAGCGAGATTTCGCGGCAGCTCGGCGAGTCGCCGGCCACGATCTACCGGATCCTGACGACCTTCGAGGCCCGCGGGATGGCAGAGAGCGAGGCGCATAGCCAGGTCTGGCGGGTCGGCGCCGCCGCGTTCCGGCTGGGCACCGCCTTTCTGAGGCGCAGCAACGTGCTGGAACGCAGTCAGGCACAAATGCGGCTCCTGATGGAAACGACCGGCGAGACATCGAACCTCGGGATCGAGAGGAACGGGGCGGTGATGTTCATTGCCCAGGCCGAAACGCATGAATCGATCCGCGCCTTTTTCCCGCCCGGCACGGTGTCGCCGATGCATGCCTCGGGTATCGGGAAGGCGCTGCTCAGCCGCTATGAGGACAGCCGGGTGAAGGATTTCCTGCACGACCGGCAGCTGGAACGGTTCACGGACAAGACCATCACCTCGCGCGAGGCGCTGCTCGACGATCTGAAACAGATCCGCGCGGTGGGATATTCCTATGATGACGAGGAACGCACGACCGGGATGCGGTGCGTCGCGGCCCCGATCATCGATGCCTATGGCAAGGCCGTCGCGGGCATTTCGGTGTCCGGCCCCACGCACCGCATGCGCTCGGACATGATTCCGCGCCTCGGTCTTTTGGTTGCCGCCGCCGCCGCGCGCGTGTCGCGCGACATTGGCGCGGCAATACGGCCCTGAAGCGTGCCGAGTTCGAGCTGATTCAAGTCAAACCCGGCAGGCTATGGACCGCATCACCGCCGATTATTTAACGCGTCGCCTAAAGCGGCATGTGGCGGTTCACGTCCTTGTAGAGCAGATACCGGAACGGGCCGGGACCGCCGGCATAGCACGCCTGCGGGCAGAAGGCCCTCAGCCACATGTAATCGCCGGCCTCGACTTCCACCCAGTCCTGGTTGAGACGGTAGACCGCCTTCCCTTCGAGCACGTACAGACCGTGTTCCATCACATGGGTTTCGGCAAACGGAATGACCCCGCCCGGCTGGAAGGTCACGATCGTGACATGCATGTCGTGGCGCAGGTCGGTCGGATCGACGAAGCGCGTGGTCGCCCAGGCGCCGTTGGTGTCGGGCATCGGCGTCGGCGCGATGTCGTTTTCGTTCAGGATCAGCGGATCGGGCGCGTCGAGCCCCTCCACCGCCTGATATGCCTTGCGGAACCAGTGGAACCGCGCCGTGACCTTGCCGGTGTTGCGCAGCGTCCAGTCGGCGTCGGGCGGGATATAGGCGTAGCCGCCCTCTTCCATCGCATGCGTCGTACCCTCGATGGTCAGCGACAGATCGCCCTCGACCACGAACAGAACCGCCTCGACCCCTTCATCCGTCTCGGGCCGGTCGCTGCCGCCGCCGGGCAGGACCTCGGCGATATATTGCGAGAAGGTTTCGGCGAAGCCCGACAGGGGCCGCGACAGGACCCAGAACCGCGCATCGTCCCAGAAGGGAAGCAGGCTGGCCACGATGTCGCTGAAGGTGCCACGGGGAATCACCGCATAGGCTTCGGTGAACATCGCGCGGTCGGTCAGAAGCTGCGTCTGCGGCGGCAGGCCGCCCGTCGGCGCGTAATAGGATCGCTTGGACATCGTGGCATCTCTCTCGGTCAACTTCGCCGCCTACATAAGAGCCCTTGCGGCGCAACCTGCCAACGCCTTTCCCGTAAGGGATTGGCTGAAGGTTTGAATTGCCTATTTTGACAATCGGCCTCTTGACCCGCGAACGCCCCGGAACGCGGCGGAAAGAGTGGTTTCCGGGACAGATTCAAGCCGGTAGTCTGGCCGCGATGAGCACCGGAATCCGTGACAGCCTGACGACACCACGACGCGGCGCAATCCTGATGGGATTGGCCGCGCTCCTGTGCCTCATCGCCGTTGCCTCGGCGCTTCTCGAACAGCGCCGGCTGTCCGGCGAACTTCTCAGCGAAGCCTCGGCGCTGCACCGGCTCGCGTCGCAGCGCGCCGATCAGCACGACGCGCATCTGACCGCGCTTTCCGCCGTCGCGGTCGCCGAAAACAGTGCGCGGCCGGATCTGTTCCTCGACGTCGCCTCGACCATCACCCGTTTCTATCCGCGGATCGCGGCGATCGACCTCGTGCCGCTGAACGCGCCGCGCAGCTACGTGACGACGCGGGTGGCCCTGCCGGACGGGACATCCGATGTGATCCGCGACGCGGTCGCGGAATCGGACGGGCAGCTTGTCCTGCGGGCGGCGCCGGGGACGCCGGGCCATTACCTCGTCGTCAAGCGGAGCCCGAACACCGACAATCCGCGCTACGGCCTGGCGCTGGAGGTCGACGCCGCAGCCCTTCTCGCCACCGAGTCCGCCTTCTGGTCGCGGCCCTCGGTCAGCCTCGCCCTGTCGCTGCCTGACGGAACCATGCTGGCGCAAAGCGGGCCGGTTGCGGCGCCGCTTTTCGAACGGATGCTTGGCAGCGCCTCGCAACCGCTGCGCTTTCAGGCCGGGATCACGCCGAAGCTCGCGGACCTGCTGCCGGCGGGCCGGCTTGCGGGCATTCTCGTGCTTGCGACGCTGCTTTACACGGCGACGATGCTCGGGCTGCGGCAGATGGTCCGGGCGCGGCGGGCCGAGCGCGAGGCGCTGCTGAGCGCGCAGGAAGCGCGTCTCGCCCATGCCTCGCGGGTCAATGCGCTTGGCGAGATGGCCAGCGGCATCGCGCACGAACTGACCCAGCCGCTCGCCGCCATTCTCAGCCAGGCGCAGGCCGGCGGGCATCTGGCAAGACGCGGCGACGCGGACGCTCTCACCCCGGTCCTGAACGCTATCGTGGAGCAGGCGCGGCGCGCCTCGGCAATACTCGAACGGCTGCGGAACTGGACGCGACCACCGACCGGCGCACGCACGACTTGCGCCGCAGATGCGGCGGTCCGCAACGTCGAGGCGCTGCTGCGGGCCGAGGCTGCGCGGTCGGGCATCACCCTCGTCGCCGACCTGGGCCCCGAGGCCCTGCCGGTTCGCGCCGACCAGGTGGAGCTTGAGCAGATCCTGTTCAACCTCGTGCGCAACGCGATGGAGGCGGTTGCGGTCGGCGACCGCCGGCTTGTCACGATCCGGGCGCGGCGCGAGAACGGGCGGGCCGTGATCGATGTCGCCGACACGGGACCGGGCGTGCCGCCGGACCTGCGCACCCGCCTGTTCGAGCCGTTCGTCACCGGAAAGCCGGGCGGCACCGGCCTTGGCCTTGCGCTCTGCC
Organism: Defluviimonas sp. SAOS-178_SWC; assembly: GCF_039830135.1. Taxonomy (NCBI): domain Bacteria; kingdom Pseudomonadati; phylum Pseudomonadota; class Alphaproteobacteria; order Rhodobacterales; family Paracoccaceae; genus Albidovulum; species Defluviimonas sp. SAOS-178_SWC. Next base: position 133,621 of record NZ_CP156080.1, read on the forward strand.
AGCGGCTGGCGGAACGAATGCAGGGCGATCTTGCGCTTTTGGCGGATGGGCCGGACACCGTGTTCCGCCTGCGCCTGCCGCTGGCGGGCCAAACCGCGCGGGAGGCCGCCGCATGACCCACCCGGTCTACCTCGTGGATGACGACGACGCGGTGCGCGAGGCGATGGCGCTCCTGCTGCGGACGGTCGGGCTCATGGTGCGGGGCTTCGCCTCGCCCGAGCGGTTCCTGTCGGAGCTTTCCACGCTGACGCCCGGCTGCCTCATCCTCGACATCCGCATGCCGGTGATTTCGGGCCTGAAATTGCAGGAACGGCTGTCGGAGAGCGGCATCGACTGGCCCACGGTCATCATCAGCGGCCACGGCGATATCGAGGCCTGCCGCCGGGCCTTCCGAAACGGCGCCATGGACTTCCTCAGCAAGCCGGTGGACGAACAGGATCTGATCGACGCGATCCAGAAGGGCCACGCGGAACTGGACCGGCAGCAGTCGCGGGCCTCCGAGGCCGCCGAGGCGCGGCATCTCATGTCGCGGCTGACCGGGCGCGAGGGCGAGATCCTCGAGATGATCGCCAGGGGTCTCACGACGCGACAGATCGCCACCGCGCTCGACCTGTCGCCGCGCACGGTCGACAGCCATCGTGCCGCCATCGGCGCCAAGCTCGGCACCACCTCGGCGGCCGAACTGACGCGGCTCTGGCTGGAAACCCGGGAAGCTCCGTAGAACTACCGATACCGCCGCAAGGGCTACGAATTCCGCCCCGCCCGGCGCAGCGCTAGGTGTGCGTCATCACATCCCGAAGGAGGACACGATGATCCGCAACCTGACCCTCGCCGCCGCCCTGCTCGCGCCGATCCCGGTGGCCGCGCAAGACCTGCCGACCGCGCCGTACCTGCCGCTCTCCATGGCGCAGACCGCCGCGCAGACCGCGCTCGACGCCTGCGCCGCCGAAGGCCACAACGTCAGCGTCGTCATCGTCGCCCGCAGCGGCGTGACCTCGGTCCTGCTGCGCGCCGACAATGCCGGCCCGCACACCGTGGGCAGCAGCACCGGCAAGGCCTTCACCTCCGCCAGCCTCGGCCGCGACACGGCCGGTCTCGCCGGCTTCATCGGCGAGAACCCGCAGAACGACGGCCTGCGCGACATGGACCCGCGCCTGGTGATCCAGGCCGGCGGCCTGCCGATCAAGATCGGCGGCGCGCTCGTCGGCGGCATCGGTGTCGGCGGCGCGCCGTCGGGCGATGCCGACGCGGCCTGTGCCCGCGCCGGTCTCGACGCGATCGGCGCCGAGTGATCTTACCTCGACAGGGGCGGCCGTCCTTCCGGGCGGCTGCCCGACCCTTGTTCAAAAGGTGCGCCCATGCGACTTCTGACCGCCATGTTCCTGCTGTTCTCGGCCGCCGCCGCGGCCCAGACCCCGCCGTCCGCGGCCGAGATCGCCGCCTATGACGGGCTGCACCGCGCCGCGCAGGCGAACGATGTCGCGGCCATCCGCAGGCTCGCGGCCGGGGGCGCCGATCTGGACGCCCGTGACGGGGCCGGCCGCACCCCCGCGCATGTCGCGGCCTTCGCCTCGAACGACGACGCGCTGACGGCACTGGCCGAGGCGGGCGCCGACATGAACGCGCTCGAAGACCGCGTCTACGACGTCCTGACCATCGCCGCGGTCGCCGACGATGCGGACATGGTCTCGCTCGCGCTCGATCTCGGCAACCGCGCCGACCTGATCACCAGCGTCTATGACGGCACCGCGCTGATCGCCGCGGCGCATCTGGGGCATCACGAGGTTGTCCGGCGCCTGATCGCCGGTGGCGCGCCGCTCGATCACGTCAACAACCTCGGCTGGACGGCGCTGATGGAGGCGGTCGTCCTGGGCGATGGCGGCCCGGATCACACGGCCACGGTGCGCGCCCTTGTCGAGGCCGGGGCGGATACGGCCATCCCCGACCGCGAAGGCGTCACGCCGCTGCAACATGCGATGGCACGCGGCTACGGCGAGATCGTGGCGATCCTCAGCGCCGCCAGATAACGGCGCAGGGTGTCAGCCAGACCCCGATCTGGGTCAGATCGCCGACAGCGCCTGGCGCAGGTCGCGGACGGCAGGCGCGTCATCCTCGAGGTTCAGTTCCGCCTCGACGTGTTCGAGATGCTGGCGCATCGCGGTCCTGGCCCGCTCCGCATCCCGGTCCCGGATGGCGTCGATCAGACCTTCGTGATCGTCCGGGCCGCAGTAATGTTCGCGCGCCACACGATACATCGCGGTGATCAGCGAGGACCGAGAGACGAGATCGCGCAAGACCGTGAACAGGAACGGCGAGTCGCAGAGCTCGGCCAGAAGCACGTGGAAGCCGCCGGACAGCCGGATGGAGGCCGAGGTGTCGCCGCGCTCGGCGGCGGATCGTTCCTCGTCCAGATGTGCCTTCAACCGGGAGATATCGTCTTTCGTCACATGGTCGATGAGCCGCTCGACGATGCGCTCCTCGATCAGCTTCCGGACGTAGAAGATGTCGCGCGCTTCCTGGATCGTCGGTTCCGATACGAACGCGCCCCGGTTCGCGACAATGGTGACAAGCCCGTCGCCTTCCAGGATCGCCAGCGCCTGGCGAACCCGCGCGCGGCTGACGGCGAAGATTTCCGCCAGTTCTTCCTCTTTCAGCCGCGTCCCCGGACGCAGGCGCTTTTCGGCGATCGACAGCCAGACGCGGTCGCAGATCTGCGCGACGGGTCTTGCGACACTCTCCTTACCGACGTACATCATCCAACCTGTTCGAAGAATGCTTCAGATTTAGATAGAACGATTGTGATTGCCGGCAAACCTGTCTGCAAGACCGTGCCGGGCGCGTATTTCTTCCGGCATACTCAAGCGGAGGCGCCAAGGGAACCCATGTCCTTCGCGTAGTTTTTCGGATCGAGCCTCAGGCAAAGCAGCGCGGCGACGCCGAGAACCGTGAGGTGCAGGATCCAGCCGCCGGTAAAGGATCCGGTCCGGTCGTGGATCAGCGCAAGGATGAATGGCGGCAAGGCGGTGATCAGGAAACCGCCGCCCTGCATCACCGCCGCGAGCGGCCCGGCCCGGTTCGGGCTCGGCAGATGATCGAGCGCGATCACGATGCAGAAGGCGAACGTCGCCGCCAGACCGGCGCCGCACAACGCGGACCAGAGCAGCGCGCCGGTGTCGGGCAGGAACGCGAGGCCGGCAAATCCCGCCGCCTGCAAGGCGATGGACAATCCGAACCACGGCCGGCGATCGCGCCCGTTGCGCGCGCAGAGCGGCAGCACGATCGCGCTGACGGCCTGGCTGAGCGCCATCGTGACGATCAGCGTTCCGCTTTCGGACAGGGACCAGCCCCGGTCCTGGTAGAACGGCGCCAGCCAGGTGACGAGCGAGGAATAGCCGCCGTTGACCAGTCCGAACAGCAGGATCAGCGTCCAGGTCCGGGGCAGCCGCAGAAGCCGGCGGGTGAGCCCCCGTTCGGGCCGCACCGACCGGGAATGCGGCAGCATGCGCAGGGTCGCGCCCAGGGCGATGAACGCCGGCACCGACAACCAGGCCAGCGCCTGCGGCCAGCCGATACCCCATGCGGTGAGGGCGGGTGTCAGCTGTCCGCCAATGGCCCCGCCCGCCATGATCATGCCCGAGTAGAGGCCGGTGACGGCCGCGACATTCGTCGGGAAGCGCGCCTTGATGAGGCCCGGGATGGCCGACTGGATGAAGGCGACCCCGGCGCCGCAGAGCGCGGCGGTCAGCACCAGCAGGGGACCGTTCGCCCCCAGCCCCCGCAGAAGCGACCCCAGCGCAACCGCGGCGAGGGCCGCCAGAAGCCCGCGGCGGGTGCCGAACACGGCCTGGAGGCCGGGCGCGGCGAAGGCACCGATGCCGATGATCAGCATCGGCAGGATCGTCAGCAGCGACAGCGCGCCATAGCCCATGCCGGTATCGCCCGAGATCATCGGCAGGATCGGCCCGGGCGCCGTCAGGAACGGCCGGAGGTTCAGCGCGATCAGCACGATCAGAACGATCATGCCGATACTGGCATGGGGTCTGGCCCCGGCGGCCGGTGCCGCGCGCTCCATCATCGCGCGCCCGCTGCCGCCAGAACCGCGATCATCTCCGCCTGCCCCCGCGCCCTGGCGTGACGCAACGCGGTCACGCCGTCGCCGTCGGGCTGGTTCACATCGGCACCGGCCGCGATGAGCCGCCGGACAATCTCCACATGGCGCGGCCCGCCGTCGCCAAGGATGACCGCCTCAAGCAGCGCCGTCCAGCCGAGGTTGTTGACATGATCGACAGCGACGCCGGCCTCGATCAGCGTCCGGACGGTCTCGACATGGCCGCGTTCCGCGGCGGGGATCAGCGCCGTGCCGCCGTAGCGGTTGGTGCTCGTCAGGTCGGCGCCGTGGCTGAGCGTGAGTTCGAGAATGCCGAGATGGCCACGCGCCCCGGCATAAAGGTAGGGGCTGTCGAGGATCCTGTCCTGCGCATTCACGTCCGCCCCGGCGAGGATCAGCGCCCGCGCCGCTTCGAGGTGGTTGCGGTGGGTGGCGGTCAGGAGCGCCGTCGCCCCCGATCCGTCGCGCGCGTCGATCTCCGCCCCGGCGGCGATCAGGCGCTCGATCGCCGCCGCGTCATTCGCCGCCGCGGCGCGATGCAGGTCCGTTTCCATGTTCTGTGCCCAAATCGGTTTTGCAAAGGCCGCCGCGATGACAAGACCCGTCGCGGCGGTTCGGACGATCATCCGGCGGGCCTGCCCGATGCCGGGCCCCCGTCTCATAGCGGCGGATAGGCGGGCGGGAAGATCTCCGCCACGTCCGGGTGCCCCCAGGTGCGGTCGGGGTACTTGGCGACCAGCCCGTCGAACTGTTGCTGCGCGCGGGTCCGCGCGGCCGCCATGTCGATGCCATGCACCACGCCGTCCCGCATCGACAGCCGGCCATCGACGAAGACCGCCCGCGTCACGCGGCCGCTCGCCCCGAGGACCAGCGTGCGGATCGGGTCGATCCGCGGCGCCATCCATCTGTCGGACATGTCGAAGATCGCGATATCGGCCCTGGCGCCCGGTTGCAGCCGCCCGAGATCGGGCCGGCCGAGCGCATCCGCCCCGGCGATCGTCGCGGCATCGAACAGGTGCTGCGGCGCGGTTTCCTCGGCGCTGTCGCCCTTCATGCGGGCGGCCATGACGCCAACGGCCAGGTTCAGCACCATGTCGGGCGGGGCGTTGTCGGTGCCCATGCCGATGCGGATGCCCATCGCGCGCAGCTTGGCGAAGGAATCGAGCGCCCCGCCGCCGCGCGCGTAGACCAGCGGGCAATGCGCGACCGTCACCCCGTGCTCGGCATAAAGCTTCAGATCCTCGGCCGTCGCCTTCACCGCATGCGGCGCGATCAGCCGGTCGTTCAGCGCGCCGAACCCGGCAAGCCATTGCGGCGCGGTCGTGCCGTGCAGCTTTGCCACCGTCTCGACTTCCATCGCCCCCTGCGCCATGTGGAGGCGCACCGGAATGTCGAGATCCGCCGACGCCGCCATCGTGCGCTTCAGCAGCGTCTCGGTGCAGGTCTCGACCCGGTCGGGCGCGAGCATCCCCTGCACCAGACCGCCGCACCGCCCGGCCTGCGCCGTCACGAAGGCGATCGCCTCGTCAAGCCCACGCAGCCCGCGCGCCTCGTCGAAGCGCGGCTCCAGAACGCCGGGGGCGGTGCAGACCATGCCGCCCGCGCGATAGGCGGGGCCGAGCCAGACCCGCAGGCCCAGCTCGCCGGCGGCCTCGGCGGCCGCTTCGAATTCGGCGACCGTCTCGCCCCATTCCCGATAGAACAGCGAGGCGATCGGCAGCGCCGTGGTGATCCCGTTCAGCAGCAGCTGCCCGAAGGCGAAGCGCTTCTGGAAGGCCAGCTCCTCGGGCGTATACATCTCGTAGGGGCCGCGCTCGACATAGGATTGCGGCCAGACGCGGCCCTTGGCCCAGGCCGGGCCGCAGTCGAAGCCGAGCGTGGTGGTATCGAGATCGGAGAGCGCGTCGAGATCGACGAAGCCGGGGGAGATCAACGCCTCGCCAAGATCAATCCGCCGCGCCACCGTGCCGTCGAACCCGCGTCCGACGAACAGAACCTCGCCGTTCTCGATCACGACCTCGCCGCCCTCGACAAGGTGGTGGCCGCCGTCGCGGTGCCCGACCACCCAGCGCGCCGAGAGCAGGGTGCGGCCCGCGGGCCGTTCCCCCAGTTTCAGATCGGATAGCTGCATCAGGGCGCCTCTCTCAGCGCGACGCCGTCACGCGCTACCACGCGGCCGCGCTTGACGGTCAGTGGGCGCGGCTTCGCGTCGACGACGGCTTCGGCCAGCGTTTCGCCCTCGATCAGGGTCAGGTCGGCGTCGCAGCCCACGGCAAGGCCATACTCCGCGACGCGCAGGACCGATGCGCCGACAGTCGTGCTCAGCGACAGCGCGGCCTCCACATCCGCATCGGCGCGCAGGTTGTTCTTCAACGCGATGATGCGGGTGCGGTCCAGCATGTCGGCGCGGCTCCAGGGGTTCCAGGTGTCGCGCACGCCGTCGCAGCCCGCGCCCATGCGGATGCCCGCCTCCAGCAGGCGCTTGACCGAGGGCACCTCGATCGAGGGCGAACCGACGGTCAGGATGGCGATGTCCAGGTCCGCCACCTGGTCGATCAGCGCCTGCGACCGTTGCCAGTTCGGCATGCCGAGGCAGAAGGCGTGGCTGACGGCGACGTTGCCCTGCATGCCGTGCGCGCGCGTGCGCTCGAAGATCAACTCGAGCGAGAAGGCCCCGAGATCGCCGACTTCGTGCAGATGGATGTCGATGCCCTTGCCGTGCTTCTCGGCCAGCGCGAAGACGGTGTCGAGATGGCCCTTGGGGTCGCGGTCGATGCCGCAGGGGTCGAGGCCGCCGACAAGGTCCGCACCGGCCGCGAGTGCGGCGTCGATCAGTTCGGTGGTGCCGGGCCGGGCCAAGAGGCCGGATTGCGGGAAGGCGACGATCTCGATGTCGATCTCGTCCTTCAGCGCCTCGCGCGTGGCGAAGACGCCCTCGACGACCGACAGGCCGTGATCGGTGTCGATGTCGACATGGGTGCGGATATGGGAGGTGCCGGCGCCGATCAGCGCCAGCGCGTGGCGCATCGACTGGCGGTGCGGATCGAGGCCAAGCTCCGTCCGCGCGCGGCGTTCGTTGTCGATCATGGCCTTGAGCGCGGTGCCCACGGCATTCGGGTACCAGCCCATGCCCATCACCGTCTTGTCGATATGGGTATGCGCCTCGACGAGGCCGGGAATGGCGATCGCGCCGCCGCCATCCTCCACCGCGACGCCGGGCGCATCCAGCCCCGCCCCGATCTCCGCGATACGTCCGTCACGGATCAGGATGTCGGCGGCCTCCCGGCCGCCGGGACGAACGTTCCGGATCAAAAGACTGGTCATGCCACCTCCCGCGTGAAGCCGCCCGTCTTTTCAAGCGGGGCGGCATATGCACCTAGTTTCGATGTCCTGTAGCCGGTTCCGACGACCGCCTCGGCGAACTTCACCGCGGCGGTCACGCCGTCGATCACCAGAACGCCGGTTTCGGCGGTCAGTTGCTCGCAAAGATCCGCCATGCCGGCGCAGCCCAGAACGATCGCCTCGGCCTGATCCTCGCGCCGCGCGACGGCCACTTCGGCGGCCAGCAGGCGCGCCGTGTTCGACAGGTTCGATTCCAGCGCCAGAACCGGAAGGTCGATCGCGCGCACCCGCCGGCACTTGCGCCCGGCGCCATAGGCGTCGGCAAGGTCTTCGATGATCGGGATCGACCGCGGCAGGGTGGTGATCACCGAGAAGCGGCTGCTGAGCATCAGCGCGGTCCGGATCGCCGCCTCGCAGATGCCGATGACCGGCCCCTTCGCCACTTCGCGGGCCGCGTCGATGCCGGGGTCGTCGAAACAGGCGACCACATGGGCGTCGGCGCCGCGCAGCTCCGCCGCGCGGATCTCGGCGAGCATCGCGGGCACGGCGAGCGCCTCGTCGGTATAGCCCTCGATGGACACCGGGGCCGCAGCGCCGCAGGTGACGTCGAGCGTCGTTCCCGGCGCGGCAACGCGCGCGGCCACCCGGCGGATCTGCTCGGTCATGCCGGCGCTGGAATTGGGGTTCACGATATGAAGGCGCATCCTGTCAGACCTCGACCGCTTTGCGGGGGGCCTGCGCCACTTCCCTGGTTTCCAGTTCCGCCGGCTTCTTCAGGACGAACTGCCGGTCGCTCACGATGTAGTTGTCGGCATGCAGGCGGGCGATCGGCTGATAGACATCCGGGTTGACGTACCGCCCGGCCTCGTCGAGGCAATCGTCGCGCACATGCATCTCCAGCACTTCGCCCATGACGATAGCGCGGCCGGGATAGTCGATGATCCGTTCGATCCGGCATTCCATGGCGCAAGGCGTGTCGGCCAGACGCGACGCGTCGATCTGCGCGCACTTCGCGGCGGCCAGACCCGCAAAGTCCAGCTCGTCGACATCGGCGGCGAAGTTGATACCGCACAGGATCATCTGGTCGGCCAGGGCCATGTCGACCATGTTCACGCAGAACTGGCCGGTCCGCCGGATGTTGCCGATCGTGTCCTTCTCGCTTCCGTCGGGACGCGCGCTGAAGCCGATGATCACGATCGGCGGCTCATGCGCGAAGACGTTGAAGAAGCTCATCGGCGCCGCGTTGTCATGCCCCGCCTTCGACCGCGTGGTCACGAGGGCGATCGGACGCGGGCCGATGAAGTTGGTCAGCAGCCGATAGCGGTCGGCGGGCGGCAATTGCGTGAAATCGAACTGCATCAATTGGCCTTTCGCATCTGATCGTCGCACGCCCAGCCTTCGGCAACGGCGTGACAGCGCACCATGGCTTCGCCCGAGTTCAGCAATGTCGGTTCGTCGGTGCGGCAGCGGTCGGCCGCAAGCGGGCAGCGCGGGTGGAAGGCGCAGCCGGACGGCGGATTGAGGGGGCTCGGCGGCTCTCCGATCTGGGAATCGCGGTTGCGGTTCGGCGCGTGGATGTCGGGGATCGTCTTCAGCAGCAGCTGCGAATAGGGATGCTGCGGGGCGCTGAACAGGCTCTCGGCCGGGGCCATCTCGACGATGCGGCCGAGATACATCACCGCGATCGTGTCCGACATGTGCCGCACCACGCTCAGATTGTGGCTGATGAACAGGTAGGTCAGCCCGAACTTCTTCTGGAGCCGCCGCATCAGGTTGAGGATCTGCGCCTGCACCGACACGTCCAGCGCCGAGGTCGGCTCGTCGCAGACCAGAAGTTCCGGCTCCGAGGCGAGGGCCCGGGCGATAGAGATCCGCTGCCGCTGGCCGCCGGAGAATTCGTGCGGGTACTTGCTGGCGTCGTCGGCGGCAAGCCCCACGGTCCGCAGCAGATCCTCGACGCGCGCCCGGATTTCGTCCTCGGTGTCGCGCAGCTTCATCTCGCGGATCGGTTCGGCGATGATGTCGCCGACGCGCCAGCGCGGGTTGAGGCTGGAATGCGGGTCCTGAAAGATCATCTGCACCCGCACCGGACGCCCGCCCGCCCCCTTGCCGACATGGATGTCGCCGGAGGTTGTCGAATAGAGACCCGTGACGAGGCGGGCGACGGTCGACTTCCCGCAGCCGGATTCGCCAACGATGCTGAAGCATGTGCCGCGCGGTATGGTGAAGCTCACGTCATTGACGGCCTTGACGAACAGCTTCGGCTTGCGTTCCAGAACGCGGTTCAGCCAGGGGGCCGAGACGTCGAACTCCTTGGAGACATGGGTGACGGTCAGGATCGGATCGGCGCTGGTCATTCGGTTCCTCCCTGATGCAGGAAACAGGCGGCCCGGTTGCTACCGGCAGGGGCCAGTTCCGGCTTTTCCCTGAAGCACCGCGGGCCCGCCATCGGGCAGCGCGGGTTGAAGGCGCAGCCCGACGGCCGCGAGTTCAGCCGCGGCATCGAGCCTTCGATCTGGGCCAGCGCGTCGACGCGTTCGTGCAGGCTCGGGATCGCGGCCATCAGCCCCTTCGTATAGGGGTGCTGGGCGTCGTGGATCACGTCGGCGACGCGGCCGGATTCGACGACGCGGCCGGAATACATGACGGCGACGCGGTCGGCGGTCTCGGCGATGACGCCCATGTCGTGCGTGACCAGCATGATGCCGGTGTGATGTTCCCGGCAGAGCTTGCGCAGCAGCGACGTGATCTGCGCCTGGATCGAGACGTCGAGCGCCGTCGTCGGCTCGTCGGCGATGATCAGGCCAGGCTCCGCCGCCAGCGCCAGCGCGATGACGACGCGTTGGCGCATCCCGCCCGAGAACTGGTGCGGATACTGATCGAGACGTTCGGCGGCGGCGGGGATGCCGACCTCCATCAGAAGCTGGAGCGCGCGTTCGCGGGCGCGGTCCTTCGACAGTCCGCTGTGCAGCCGTATCGTCTCGATCAGCTGCGCGCCGATCGTGAAGAGCGGGTTGAGCGCCATCAGCGGATCCTGGAAGATGGCGCCCATCTCGCGGCCGCGGATCTGGGTCAGCTCATCCTCCGACAGATTGTCGACCCTGCGGCCGCCGACCCGGATCTCGCCGCCCGAAGTCCGTCCGGGCGCCTCCAGAAGCCCGAGCACGGCGAGACCCGTGATGGATTTGCCGGCGCCGGATTCGCCGACGACACCCAGAATTTCGCCACGTTCGATGCGCATGGAAACGTCGTCGATGGCCGTCAGGACACCGCGCCGGGTCGGGAATTCCACCGTCAGGTGCTCCACTTCCAGGGCGGGCACGGCGACCTTTGCCGGGTCGGCATTCGTCTCGAAGTCGGTCATGCTGCCATCCATCTATCTGAGTTTCGGATTGAGCGCGTCACGCAGCCAGTCGCCGAGCATGTTGACGGCGACCACGAGGATGCAGAGCTGGATTGACGGGAAGAGCACGATCCACCACGAGCCCGAGAAGAGATACTGGTTGCCGACCCGGATCAGCGTGCCGAGAGAGGGCTGGTTCGGCGGCATGCCGACGCCGAGGAACGACAGCGTCGCCTCGATCAGGATGGCGAGGCCGAAATTCAGCGTCGCGGCGACGAAGACCGGGGTCATCGTGTTGGGCAGGATATGTTTCAGCATCAGCCGCCGCGCCGGCGTGCCGACGAGGCGCGAGGCCTGCACATATTCCTTGCGGCGTTCGACCATGGTCTGCGCCCGGACGACACGCGCATACTGCACCCAGGAATACATCGCGATGGCGAGAACGAGCACGATCGAAATCCCGGCATCCCGCAGATGGGGCGGCAGCAGGGCCAGCGCGACCGAACTGACGAGGATGGCCACGAGGATGATCGGGATCGACAAGAGGACATCGCCGATGCGCATCAGGACGTTGTCCACCCAGCCGCCGTAGAACCCGGCGGTGAGGCCCGCGACCACACCGACCGCGAGCGAGACGAGGACCGATCCGATGCCGATGAAGATGGAGATCCGCGTGCCGTAGAGGATGCCCGAGAGGATATCGCGGCCCTGCACGTCGGTGCCGAGCAGATAGGGCATCTGCCCGCCCTCCATCCAGACCGGCGGCAGTTCGGCGTTCCACAGTTCGAGCGCGGCGAGGTCATAGGGGTTCTGCGGCGACAGGAGCGGCGCGAACATCGCCGTCAGGATCACGAAAGCAAGGACGATCGCAGCGCCGACGGCGGATTTCGAGTGGCTGAAGCTCCACCACAGGTCGCTGTCGCGCAAGCGCTCCCACCGCCCCCTGGGCTTTGTGCGCGCCGTCGGTTCGGATGCCCGGATATCGGTCATTTGTCTGCTCCACGAAGACGGGGATCGATGATCGCGTAGGTGACATCCACGATCGCGTTCAGCACCACGAAGATCAGCGCGACGATGCAGAGATAGGCCGCCATGATCGGGACATCGACGAACGTCACGGCCTGGATGAACAGCAGCCCCATGCCGGGCCACTGGAACACCGTCTCGGTGACGAGGGCGAAGGCGATGAGGCCGCCGATCTGCATGGCCGTCATCGTCACGACCGGCATCAGGCAGTTGCGCAGCGCATGGCGGAAATGGATCACGCGGGCCGGAATGCCGCGGGCGCGGGCGAACTTGATGAAGTCGGAGCGCAGGACTTCAAGCATCTCCGCCCTGACGAGACGCATCACCAAGGTGATCTGGAAGAGCGACAGCGACAGCGCCGGCAGAAGGATCGACATCCGCCCGGAATGGGTCAGCAGCCCGGTCGACCACCAGCCGATCTGCACGGTCTCGCCGCGCCCGAAGGCCGGAAACCACCCGAGCCAAACGGAGAAGACGAGGATCAGGCCGATGCCGACAACGAAACTGGGCAGGGATATGCCGATGATCGACACGAACTGCATCGTCTCGGCGTACCAGGTCTGTCGTCGGATCGCCGTGATGACCCCGAGCGGGATACCGACGACAAGCGAAATGAATGTCGCGACAAGCACAAGCTCGAACGTTGCCGGGAACCGCTCGGAGATCATGGCCAGCACGTCCTGCTGGTTCCGGAACGATATGCCGAAATCGCCTTTCGCCGCGTTGGTGACGAAGGTCGCGAACTGGACGATGAACGGCTGGTCGAGCCCGAGACGGGTGCGCAGTTCGTCGCGCTGCGCCTGGGTGGCCTGTTCGTTCAGCATCAGTTCGACGGGATCGCCGACGAAGCGAAAGATCATGAACGCGATGAAGCTGACCGACAGCATCACGAAGATGGCATTTGCGAAACGCTTTATCAGGAATGCGAGCATCGCTACCCCCCTAGGGTTCGAAGATGGGCAGCGCCCGGGCGCTGCCCCAGTTGGTCAGGGAGACTTACTTCGTGACGTACCACAGCCGCGGCTTGTTGTCCGGGAACTGCGGGAAATCCTCGAAGCCAGTGGCAACGGCCCAGGCCATCGGCTGCTGGTGCAGCGGCATCATCACGATTTCGTCCTTGGCGATCTTCAGCGCCTCGGTTTCCATCGCCAGCCGCTTGTCGCGATCCAGTTCCACGCCCGCCGCGTCGGTCAGACGGTCGATTTCCGGATAGGACCAGCCGCCCCAGTTGAAGACGCCGGCGTTGCCTTCCTTGGTGTGCAGCATCTGGATGAGGATCGAGTAGGTATCCAGCATCGGCAGCGTCGCCCAGCCGATCGTGTAGACATCGGCCTGACCGTTGGCGCGCTTCGGCGTCTGCTTGGCGGTCGGTCCGATATCAAGGCGCGGGCTCAGCCCGATCCGCGACCACATCGACGCGATGGCCTGGCAGAACTGCTCCTCGTTCACGTAGCTTTCGTTGGTGCAGACGAAGTCGAACTCGAACCCGTCGGGATAGCCGGCCTCGGCCAGCAGCGCCTTGGCCTTCTCGGGGTCGGTCGGAACGATGGTGTCGAGTTCCTCCGCATAGCCCGGAATCGACGGTGCGACGAGCGCGCCGGCATTGCGCGATTTGCCGCGCATGACCTTCTCGTGGATCAGGTCCATGTCGACGGCCATCTGCATCGCCTGACGCACCCGAAGATCGTTCATCGGGTTCGGACCGCCGGCGATCAGCGTGTCGCGCCGGTTGAAGCCCAGCATGACCGTGCGCAGGTCGGTGCGCTCCAGCACCTGGACGTTTTCCGCCGCCTCGAGCCGGTCGAGATCCTGAACCGGGGCGCTGTCGACGAAATCGACTTCGCCCGACAGCAGCGCCGCGACGCGGGTCGCCGCCGAGGAGATCGGCTGGAACTCGATGCGGGTCAGGTTGTGCTGCGGCTCGTCCCACCAGCCCTCGTTCGCCACCAGGATGGTCTGCGCCTCGGGCGTGCGGGATTCGACCTTGAACGGGCCGGTGCCGTTCGCGTTGAACGTGGCATAGCCTTCCACCCCGGCGCTGACGTCGGTCGGTTTCTCGGCGTTGTTCTCGACCAGCCAGTCCTTGTCGAAGATATGGATGTTGGTGAGGTCGTTGAGCAGCAGCGGATAGGCGCCGGTCAGCTCGATCTCGATCGTGTGGTCGTCGATGACGGTCGCGCTCTTGTAGGCCGGCAGGTTGCCCTTCAGCGGCGAGGTTTCGTCGCTGACGCGCAGCAGCGAGGCAAGAACATCCTCCGCCGTGAAGGCGTTGCCGTTGTGGAAGGTCACGCCCTCGCGCAGCTTGAACCGCCACACGGTCGGCGACACGATCTCCCACGAGGTCGCGAGCGCGGGTTCGATCTGGAGGTCACGGTTGTAGCGGACGAGGCCTTCATAGATATGGTTGAGGAAGTTGATCGTATAGCTGTCGCCGTACGAATAGGGGTCAAGCGACACGATATCGCGCGGCGCACCCCATTTGAGCGTTTCCGCCGAAACGCCGGTGCCGACGAACGCCGCCAGAAGGCTGCCCGTCAGCACAGCTCTGGAGATGATTCCTGCTTTCATAAAGGTACTCCCTGTTGAGGACGCAGTTCTCGTTTTCGCGTCCAGTCTGCAAGACAGCGCCGACATATTCGCGTTGTGACGCCCTTGCTTGTTCACCTCGCCTTGGCTTCCTCCCATGCGAGATGTTTACAAAGACTAAGCCTGGCTCGATTTATTGTCTACAATAAGATTGCGTTTTGTTGACATATCGCTGCCGGGGTCAGACGGGGGTGTTCGGCGAGCGCCCCACGTCCTGCCGGGGTCTCCGCAGCGTGGTGCGTCTCGGGCTGACGGAAACACGTCGTCCGTGGGGCGATGCCGCAAGCGCCAGGCAGACAGGCTTCGTGGTCACGGCGCGACGATCACCGAAAGGTTCCGGCGTGATCTGGATGCCATGACGCGGATTCCGTGCCCTCGCTTGACGCCTGCGGCCAGGCGCCGGACCGGTGGCCGGTCTAGGCGCGCGAGACTGCCATGCGCGCCAACCCCTCGATCTCGCGGGTGTGGAATGCGCGCTCCGATTCGGTGTCGCGCGGTCCGCGCGACAGTTCGCGGGCGAGATCGAAGAACCCCTTGGCCGGCAGGCCGTCGGTCGCCCGGCTGACGGCGCGAGCCGCGATGAAGGGGCGCCCGGCGCGCGCATCCTCGCGCATGGTGTCCTCCAGCGCGCGGGTAATCCGGCGCACCGATCCGGGCTTCCAGAGCCCGAGCGCGCGGGCCAGCGCACCATAGCTGATCGTCGGCGCGGAGGGTGGGAGCGATTCGAGATATCTGCGGACGGAACTGGCCAACGGGGAAGAACCATCCGAATGCCCTTCGACCGGGGCAACGGGCGACGGCGTTCCCGATGCCGGCTCCGCGATCGGGGATATCACGGGGTCGGCGCGATCGGTCGTGCCGCGATAGAACGGACTGGTTCCGGCCCCGTGATCGGTCACGTCGACAATATTTTTCAGGTCAGGCAAGGCGGCGCGGAGGATGCGTTCGACGCCACCGCGCAGGGTCAGTTGCGATCCGGCGCAACCCTGGCATCCGCCCGACATGCGCAGATAGACGGTTCCGCCGGCCACCCCTTCGACGGCGACGCGGCCGCCATGACCGGCGATGGAAGGGTTGACGCGACTGTCGAGCAGGTCGCGCACCGCCGCCAGCATCCGCGCGTCAGACTCCATATCGGTCTCGTCGGGCGGCGTTCCCAGCGGCTCTGCGGTGATGGCGAGGACGGCGCGGATGGCGGCGGCGATTGGCGCCTTCATATCCTCCCACCGCGCGTCCTGCCCCTTGCGGATATGGATGCACGCGCCATCCACCTCCACCCGGCACACGCCACTCACGGCGAACAGGGCGCGGGCCAGCGGCGCGTCCGTGCCGGGCCCGTCGAAGGTCGCCCGACCCGCGCCATGTTGCACAGGCTCATCGAGCAGGAAGCGCAGTGTGTCGGGATCGCGCGGCGATGGCTGGGCCCGGATCCGCAGAGGGTTTGCCGGGTCAGACATCTTCGGTTTCAGCCCCCTGCATCTGGCGCAGCATCTTGAACGTGTAGATCCCGCTGCCGTGACCGTCGCTGAACGCCATGCCGATTGCGTAGTTGCCGACACTCCAGATCCGCGTGGGGGCAACGGCCAGCGCGACGGTTTCCGGATCCAGCAGGCGCGCGCCGCTGACCTCGTCGCGGCAGGCGGCGCAGGGGCAGGCGACGCGCAGGTCGCGGACCGGAATGACCTGAGTTTCCCGATCTGCCCAAAGAATCTCCAGCCCCGCCGCGTCCAGGTCGAACCCACAGGGAAGATCCGGCGCACCGCCATGGGCCGCAACCGGCGCCGGCTTGCCGGCGCCCGTCGCGACATTCCAGTCGAACGGCAATGCCACGCCGCCGGCGCCCGCCGCCCCGATCGCGAGCGCCGCGGCGATGCGCGCATAGGCCTGCGCGGCCGGGCTTTCCGGATGGGCGACAACGAGGGGTATGCCCGCATCGCCGGAATCGACGATCGCCGGGTCGAGCGGCACCGTGCCCAGAAACGGAACCCCGAGCTCGCCGGCGATCGCCGCGCCGCCGCCCTGATGGAAGATGTGGCTGACCTCCCCGCAGGACGGGCAGGTAAAGCCGCTCATGTTCTCGATCACGCCGAGGATCGGCACATGCACCTGTTCCATCATCCTCAGGCCGCGCCGCGCGATCTTCAGGCTGACGTCCTGCGGCGTGCTCACCACCACCGCGCCGGTCAGCGGGAACGACTGCGCCAGCGTCAGCTGGATGTCCCCGGTTCCCGGCGGCAGGTCGAAGAGCAGGATGTCGAGGTCTCCCCACGCGACCTGTCCGACGAACATCCGCAGGTATTTCGTGACCATCGGGCCGCGCAGGATCGACGGCTGATCGTCGCTGGTCAGCATCGCCATCGAGATGACCTTGAGCCCGTGCGCCTCGGACGGAATCACCCGCCCGTCCGGCCCCATTGCCGGTGGCGCGCTGCCGGGTATGCCCAGCATTCCGGGGATGGAGGGGCCGTAGATGTCGGCATCGACGATGCCGACGCGCAGGCCCGTGCGGGCCAGGGCCACCGCGAGGTTCACGGTGACGGTCGATTTTCCGACGCCGCCCTTGCCGCTGCTCACCGCGATCATGCGGCGCGGCGCCCCCGGCGCGTCGGTGAATTCAGGTTGCGTCGTCATGGCGATGGCCTTTCGTTCCTTGCGGCCGCGATCACGCCGAAATCCCGCGGCCGGAGGGTCAAGTCGGAGAGGGTGTGTCGATCCATCACCGCCATGAAGGCGCCCAAAGCCTCGGTGATGATGCCCGGCAGGCGGCAGTAGGGGGTGATGGCGCAGGCGGCGGTGGGCGAGAAACACTCGACCATCTCGAAATCCGGCTCGGTCAGGCGCAGGACATCGCCGAGGGGAATCTCCTCGGGCGGTTTGCCGAGCGTGAACCCCCCGGCGCGGCCGCGCTGCGAGCGTAGGATGCCGGCGCCTGCCAGCACGCCGACGATCTTCATCAGGTGGCCGCGCGACATCCCGTAGATCTCCTGCGTCTCGTCGATCGTCACCAGCCGTTCGGGATGCGCGGCGGCAAACAGCAGCACGCGCAAGGCGTAGTCCGACATCATCGTCAGCCGCATGCGGGTTCTCCGATCCGGGTTTGGTCGCGCGTCCCGGTATGGCCGGCTTCCGGCAGGGTATCAAGATAGCGATCCACCGCCGCCGCGACCTCGCGCCCTTCGCGGATCGCCCAGACGGCGAGCGAGGGGCCGAGCCGCGCGTCCCCGGCCACGAAGACGGCCGGCGCCGCCGTCATGCGGGTCTCGCGGTCGGCGGCGACGCGATCCTGCGACGACATCGCCACGGCGCCACCGGTCAGCCGGCCGGCATCCTCGACCGTGAAGCCGAGCGCGTTGATGACCAGATCGGCCGCGACCTCGAAGTCGGAGCCCGGCACCGGCTCCGGCCGCTTGCGCCCGGCCTCGTCCGGCGCACCCAGCTGCGTGCGACGGGCCCGCACCGTGCGCACGGCGCCGCGCTGGCCGAATCCCTCGGGGCTGGAGGCGATCACCTCCACGGGTATGTCCGAGAGCGCCTCGGGCTGGCTCTGCCAGCCGAATTCGGCGCCCTCCTCCTCGGCATGGCCGACCTCGCGGGAGGAGCCGGGCATGTTGGCGCGATCGCGGCGGTAGAGGCAGGTGACGCCCGCGGCGCCCTGGCGGACGGCCGTGCGCACGCAATCCATCGCCGTATCGCCGCCGCCGATCACCACGACCCACTTGCCGGCCGCGTCGATGTCAGGCGTCGCCGTCTCGCCGATCAGCGCCCGGCTGGAGGACACGAGGAAATCCATCGCCGGGATGACACCGGCCAGCTCCTCGCCCGGCAGATCGAGGCGGCGCGGCCGGTAGGCGCCATAGGCCAGCACCACGGCGTCGTGCCGTGCATGCAGGTCGGCGAAGGCGAGATCGCCGCCCAGCACCCGCCCACCGTGAAAGACGACGCCCGCCTCGGCCAGAAGCGCGGCGCGGCGCGCGACCACCTGCTGCTCCATTTTGAATTCGGGGATGCCATAGGACATGAGCCCGCCCATGCGGGCATGACGGTCGTAAAGGTGAACCTCGTGGCCCGCGGCGCGAAGTTCCTCGGCGGCGGCCATGCCGGCCGGTCCAGCCCCGACAATGCCGACACTGCGCCCGGTCAGCCGGGTGGGCAGACGCGGCTTGACCCAGCCGCTGGCCCAGGCGGTGTCGCCGATATGCCGCTCGACGGCGCCGATCGTCACCGTGCCGTGGCCGGCCTGTTCCAGCGTGCAGGCCCATTTCGCCTCGCACAGCCGGTCCTGAGGGCAGATCCTGCCGCAGATCTCGGGAAAATTGTTGGTCGCCTGGGCGAGGTGATACGCCTCCTCCATGCGCCCCTCGGCGGTCATCTTCAGCCAGTCGGGGATGTTGTTGTGCAGCGGGCAGTAGACCTGACAATAGGGTGTGCCGCATTGCTCGCAGCGCGACGCCTGCAGGGCGGCGTCATCCGGCGTCAGGTCGGGCAGGATCTCGCGATGATCGCGGATCCGGTCCCCGGCCGCGCGCTTGTCGGCCATGCGCCGCGCGAGCGTGACGTATTTCTGCATGCGATCGGCCATCGGCGCCTCCATCTGTGGCCCCTGCATAGCCGTTAAAAAACATATTGACAATATTTCTTTTACAGTCGAGCATCCGGCCTATCCGTCGAAAGGACATATCATGACCGCCACCACCTCCGCCGACACGACCGCACCCGCCGTCGTCGACCTGCGTCCGATGATCCCGCAGGAGCGACACGCCACCGTCTTCGCCGCGCTCGAAGCGCTCGATCCGGGGGCAACGTTCGTGCTGATCAACGACCATGCGCCGATCCCGCTTCTGCAGCGCGTCGAGCAGACCTGGCCCGGGCGGTTCACCATCGACTTCCTGCGCGACGGACCCGACGTCTGGCAGGTCGCCATCATAAGGTCGTCAGACTGACGCTTCACCCGTAACCACGAAAGGAGAGGCCGGATGCGCATCGAACGGCTCGACAACGGCTTCCGGATCGACGCCACGGCCCTCGGCCCGCTGCTCGGCGTGCCGGGGGAAGACATGCAGCGGCTGATGCGCGAGGGCCGCATCGCCAGCCTCTGCGAAACCGGACGGGGCGAGGATCACGGCCGCCACCGGATCACGTTCCGGCACGGCGTCACCCGCATCCGGCTGACCGTCAACGATGCGGGCGAGGTGCTCCTGCGCACCCGGGCCACGGTCGCGCCGCACTTTTGACAGAGGTGCCGGACCGGCGCGGGATCGTCTGGCGAGGCATCGGTGCCCGACCCGACGCATACCGCAATGGTCCCGTTCTCCGTTGCGATATTGCTGGTGACGCGGATGTTCGTGCCCCCGTCGTTCCGGGTCCGCCCCGTGCCGTTCGGGACGTAAGGGCACTGCGGCGGGGTGATTTCCGATCCTTGCCCCGCCTGGCCTCAGATCAATCCGGTTTCCCGGGCAATCCGTTTTAGCGTCGCGAGGCCGAGCGTCTGGTAGAGGAGCGGGTTGCGGACGGCCGGATCCTGCTCGGCCTCGATCACAATCCAGCCGTCATAGCCGTTCGCGGCGAGGATTTTCAGAAGCGGCGTGAAGTCGATGGCCCCCTCCTGGTCGCCCGGCACGGTGAAGACGCCGCCGCGCACGCCGTCCATGAAGGACCAGCCCTCCGCCTCCACCTTCGCGCGGACCGCAGGGCGGACATTCTTGGCGTGGAAGTGGCGCACGCGGCCGACATGCTTTTTCAGCACCGCCTCGGGGTCGCCGCCGCCGAAATAGCAATGCCCGGCATCGAAGAGAAGCTTCGTCGCGGGCCCCGTGGCGGCCATGAAGGCGTCGATATCCTCGGGGCTTTGCACGACGGTGCCCATATGGTGGTGATAGACGAGGTCGATGCCCTGCGCCGCAGAGTAGGCGGCGACCTCCTCGACCTTCGCGCCGAAGTCGCGCATTCCGGCCGCATCCAGCACGGGGCGCGTGCCGAGCGGCTGGTCGAGCCCCTGGACGGAGTTCGAAGTCTCGCAGGCGATCGCCACCTTGCAGCCGTTGTGCGCCAGCTTGTCGAGATGCGGCTGGATCGCGCGCTTCTCGTCGTCGACCGAATGGGCGAGCAGGTTCAGCGAATGCCAGCCCGAGATGAACGTCAGCCCGTAACCGGCGAGAAGGGCGCGCAGCGCCTCGGGGTCGTCCTGCGGCCAGCGGTGGCCGTTCTCGATCCCGTCGAAGCCGATCAGGCGGCCGGCCTCCTCGAGGATTCGGCTTGTCGGGATATCCGCGCCTAGGGACTGGTCGTCGTCGTTGGCCCAGGCGATGGGGTTGGTGCCGAACTGGATCATCTCTGTCTCTCCAAGGGCCGCGTCAGGTCACGGGCCGGGCTTGATCTTCATGGACGTCCTCGGATCAGTGGCGGATTGCCGCCTTCCCTACCGGGCTACGTTCACGGTCTGGCCGGTTTCCACCGATTTCAGGGCGGCATCGGCCAGAACCAGGGCCATCAGGCCGTCTTCGCCGGTCGTCGGCGTCGCGGTCCCGTTCGTGACCGCCGCGATGAAGCCCGCGATCTCGTTGGCATATGCCGCGACATACCGCGTCATGAAGAAGTTCAGGAGCGGCGGCCGCTGGAAACCGTCGGCGGTCGCGATCTCGATATTCGCCTCGGCCATGTTCTGCGCGGACACTGCCCCCTTCGACCCCAGCACCTCGATCCGCTGGTCATAGCCATAGGTGGCCCGACGCGAGTTGGTGATCACCGCCTGGCGCCCCGATTTCGTCCGCAGGATGACGTTGACCGAGTCGTAGTCGCCCAGCTCGCCGATCTTCCTGTCGACCAGCACCGAGGCGGCGGCCTGCACCGTCTCGACCTCTTCGCCGAGCAGCCAGCGGGCCATGTCGAAGTCGTGGATGGTCATGTCGCGGAAGATGCCGCCCGAGCGGGTGATATAGTCGTAAGGCGGGGCGCCCGGATCGCGGGACGAGATCGTGACCATCTCGACCTCGCCGACCTTGCCCGCGTCGATGGCGGCCTTCACCGCCATGAAATCGGGATCGAAGCGCCGGTTGAAGCCGACCATCAGCGTGCCGTTCTCGGCGGCGACGACCTTGAGCACGTCCCGTACGCGCTGCACGTCAAGATCGACCGGCTTTTCGCAGAAGACGGCCTTGCCGGCCCTGACCGCCGCCTCGATCAGCTCCGCATGGGTATCGGTCGGCGTGCAGATGATCACCGCGTCGATGTCGTCCGCCTCGATGATCCCGCCGACCGTCCGGACATCGGCGCCATAGGCGCCCGCAAGGGCTTCGGCGGCGGCGCCGATGGCATCCGCGACGGCGACGAGCCTGGCGCCGCTGTCGGAGGCGACCGCCCGCGCATGGACCTTGCCAATGCGGCCCGCCCCCAGAATTCCGAAACGAAGTGGCATCTTCTAGTTCTCCGAATGTGCCGCATCGCGGCCTTGGTTGCCGGAGGGGGCGGCCCCCCATCTCATGTTCGAATTCGCCGACACCGGCATTTCAGATCCATTGGACACCTTGCCACCGCAAGACCACCGGACCTTGATTGCGTCGTCAGACGAATACCGGTTCGTATTCTGACTGCGTCTTGGCGCCGTTGATATAGGCAACGACATCCCGACCGTCGGTTTCCTCGTTCCTGAGGCTGGCGCAGATACGGCCCCTCCGGAGGGCGATGATCCGGTCGCAGAGGTCCATCACCTGCCGCATGTTTTAGCTGATCGGGATCCGCGGTTCGCCCTGTTCCTATTGCGTGTGGACGATGTTCTCGGCCATCGCCGTCGTCCCCGCCAGCGCGGCAAGCCTGCCCCGGATGAATTCGAACGACCTCGCCAGCTCCGCAGCCGGGTCGGTCAGCGCATGGGTCAGAGGCGAGAAGGCCTCCATCGAGATCGGTCCGGTATACCCGATCGTCAGCATGCGCTCGATCTGGTCGATGTTGCCCAGGCGATCCTGAGCATCGACGAGAACGCGATGCTGATCCTCGATTTCGGGCATTCCGAGCGATTGATCGACCACGCCTGACATGTGGATGATACCGGTATGTTCGGGGAAGACCGGGCCGCCGCCGGCGAGATAGTGATGGAAGGTGTCGTGCACGATCCTGAAGACCCCGACCGCGTCCAGCGCCTCGATCGCCTCGACCGCATCAGCTTTGGAGCGCAGCGACGACCGCAGAAACCCCAGCGGTTCGATGAGCGCCACCATGCCGGCATCCTGAAGCATCGGCCTGATCGCCCGCATGGAAAGACGCAGGTTCGCCTGCCGTTCGCCGTCGCCAAGCCCGGCGCCATCGTTGCGCGGAATGAGGCTGATGGTCTCGGCGCCGCAGGCCGTGGCGGTCTTGATCAGCGCCGCGACCTCGTCGCGGATCGCATCGCTCCAGGCGTTGAACGGATAGACCTGGCTGAGGCCGACGATCCGCAAACCCATGTCGCGGGCACGCTGCCCCACGGCCTCGGGCGCCTCTCCGTCGAACAGCGGCCGGCCGAGATCGGTGCGGAACTCAACGCCCACGCAGCCGGTGTCTCGTGCCAGTTCGAGCAGCTCGATGTGGGAGAGCCGCGGAGCCGTCATGTGGTTGATGGCCAGGTTCAGCATGACGTTCCCCCAGGTTCCGGGCGCGGGCCGGGAATCCCCGACATGCCCTTCAGAACCGCATCGGACATCAAATCCAAAAAATTCGTCACACAGCGGCGCGAGCGGCGTCAAGATCACCATCGTCACGTCTCCATCGCCGGGACGGATGCCGGCAAGCATGTCTGGTGCGAAAAGCCGATGGCGCTGACCCGCGACGACGTCGTTGACATGACGAGAGCGGCAGAGCGGAGTGGGGCCGTCACGCTTGTCGGAGACAACTTTATCCACAACCCCGCCTTCCGGCACGCCCGACGGCTGATCGCGGAAGCCGGGCCTTTTCGGAAGTGCGGCGCTAGCGGACGGCGGACGCAGGAGCTGCGTCGCGGGCAGGTCCGGCGGTCGTTCCGCTTCCGTCGCCCGACCACGCGGCGCCGGCGGGTCCGGTGAGAAAACCGTCCGACAGCCTGCCGTCCGGCACCATGGGCCGCAGCAGCGCTTCGAGCGCGGCACCGGAAATTCGTCCCTCCAGACGGTCGGCATAGGCCCCGCAGATCGCCGCGAAGTCGCGCGACTGCGGCGACAGGCGCAGCGACGCGACACCCGCCTCGCGCAGCGCCTCGATCTGCAGCGCCATGCTGGCGGTGGACTGGCTCAGCGTCTGCACCCCGTTCACCGTCAGGAAGCGCTGGCCATCCAATGTGTCCACGTCGCGCCCGTCCGGGTCCTCGCCGCAAACGAACTGGCAGCTGTCCTTGGCGCGGTCGTGCAGCCGCGCGTGATAGCAGCGTGCCGAGATCGCCAGCGGCAGCCGGCCGTGGCCCCAGACCTCGACCGGCACGCCCTCTTCCCGGCCGAGCCGCGCCAGGACCGCGACGGAGTCGAGCGTCAGCTCCGGCGGCAGGCAGACGCGCCGCGCGCCGCGCCGGATCAGCCAGCGCAGCGTGCCCTCGTTATAGACGTTGACCAAGGGCCCGACCCAGAAAGGCTGGCCCACCGGAACATGGATCAGCGCGGACAGGTCGTTCACCTCGACCGGCAGGCCCGCATCCATCAGGTCGGCGGTCAGTTTGCGCTCGCGCTTGAGGGTGATGAGGGCCAGCGATGTCAGCGCCACATCCTTGCCGGCGGCGACAAGCGTTTCGGCCGCGGTTGCGATTTCGCCCTGCCAGAAGGGCAACCGCTTGGAGCAGACGAGTTCGCCCAGCACGACGCGCGATACCGGGGTGGCGGCCAGGTCGCGGTAGAAGCCGCGCACGGCCTCCGCCTCCCAGAAGAAGAAATTCGGGCCAACGGTCAGGTCCACCGGTTCACCTCCAGGTCTTGGCGTAAGCGCCGGTGGTGGCCTTCTGGCCTTCGGCCAGCCGGGCCAGTGTGCTTTCGGGCAGCGGCATGCCTGCCGCCTGTGCTTCCACTGCCGCGCGGAAGGCGCGGACGACCTGGGCGACATAGGCGCGGCTGCGCTGGCGCCCCTCGATCTTCAGGGCGCTGACACCGGCCTTGGCCAGTCGCGGTATCAGATGCGTGGCGTCAAGGCTGACCGGATCCTCGAAGATGTGCCCGGTCTGGTCGCCGGAGGTAAAACAGCCCTTGCAGAGCGTCGGATACGGCGCCGGCGCCTCCTTCGGGGTGCGATGGATGGTGAAGCCGCCCAGTCGTGCGGCCAGGTCCCGACCTTCCTCCGCATAGACGACATGGCTCGCGGGCGAACAGACGCCGTTCATGTTGGGCGACTTGCCCGTGGCGTAGGAGGACAGCGAGCAGCGCCCTTCGGCCATCACGCAAAGGCCGCCATAGACAAAGACTTCGGTTTCCACGTCGATCTCGCGGTTGATCGCGGCGATCTCCTCGACCGTCAGCACGCGGGGCAGCACCACGCGGCGCACGCCGAAGGCGCCGGCATAAAGGTTGATCGCATCGGGGTTGGCGGCGGCGGCCTGAACCGAAAGATGGCGGCGCAAGGACGGGTGCCGCTCGGCCGTGTGGGCGAGCAGTCCGATATCGGCCAGGATCACCGCATCGGCGCGCGCCGCCTCGGCGTTGGCGATGGCGCGGTGCCAGATCGGTTCGGCCCCCGCGCGGGGAAAGGTGTTGATCGCGACCAGCACTTTCGCGCCGCGGGCATGCGCGAAGCCGACCGCCTCGGCCATGTCCTCTGGCGTGAAGTTCAGGCCGGGGAAATTGCGGGCATTGGTTTCGTCCGCGAACCCGCAATAGACGGCATGCGCGCCCGCCTCGACAGCGGCGCGCAAGGCGGCGGGGGTGCCGGCCGGGCAGACCAGTTCCATCATGCGAGATCGTCCAATCGTGTTATCCGGTGCAGGGTGAGCCCGGTGGCCCGCTCCGCGCCGGTCAGCGCCCGGCGGAGCGGCAGGGCAAGCGGTCCGCTCAGCGCGGCCAGTTCCTCGGCAAGATCCAGTTCGGCATCGTCGATGGCATTGCGCAGCGCCAGGACGGCCGCGGTATCGCCCTCCACCGTCAGATCGCGCGAGAAGAACAGCGCATCGCCATCCTCGGCGCCGTGCATCATCGCCAGGAAGGCGGAGATCGGCCCGGCGATACGCGCATCATGCGCCGGAGGGCGAGCGCGGCGATGCGCCGTCATCACGGCGGCCTCCGGATGCAGCAACAGCAACCAGGGCAGGTCGATCGGGTCGATCAGGAAACGGTGCCCCGCATAGTCGCCAAGACGGCGCGTCATTGCCGGATGGGCCTTCGCCATGCGGCGCGTGAGCGCGCTGAGAAACAGGCTCAGCGGCGGCAGGGGCAGGGGCAAAGCGGCAAGCTGCAAGGGGCGCGGCAGTTGCGGCAACGGTGCGGTCATGGATCGGTTCCGGTCTTGATGTCTACTGGATAGATGATCGGTCCCGGGGCCGGATTGACGATAGTCAAGTCGCTTCGCCGTTGCAGGCGTTATCGGAGCGGAAAAGGATCACTCCGGATGCGCAGCCTCCCCGTCTTTGCGGATCTCCGCGCCTTTCTCGGCTGGGCCGAAGGAAGCGGTGATCTGGCACGGCTCTCCGCCCCGGTGGATCTGCGGCACGAGATGACGGCGGTGCAACTGGCGGCGCTGCGGGCGGGCGGGCCGATCCTGCGCTTCGATGCCGCACGGCAGGGCGAAGGTCGTGCCGGAATGCCGGTCGTCGCGAACCTCTTCGGCACACCCGCGCGCGTCGCCGCCGGGCTCGGCCTTATGCCGGACGAGATTCCGGCCTTCGGCGAGTTTCTTGCCGCGTTGCGCAATCCCGCCCCGGTCGATGGCATGCGGGATGCCCTGTCGCGCTGGCCCATGCTGCGCGCCGCCCTCCAGACACGGCCGAAAATCCTGCGCCGCGGCGCCGCGCAGGAGCGGCGCGCGGAGCTGGATATGTCGCTGGTGCCGGTGCAGACGCCGTGGCCCGGCGATGCCGGCCCGCTCGTGACCTGGCCGGTGGTCGTGACCCGTCCATACGCATCGGAGGCGCGCCAAATCTCGCGCTACAACCTCGGCGTCTACCGGGCGCAGGTGCTGCCCCCTGACCGGCTGATCCTGCGCTGGCTGGCACATCGCGGCGGCGCGGCGCATCATCGGACATGGGAGCGCGCGGGCGAACCGATGCCCGTCGCGATCGCGTTGGGGGCCGATCCCGCGACGCTGCTGGCCGCCGCCCTGCCCTTGCCGGAAGCGGTGTCGGAAGTTGCCTTCTCCGGCGTCCTGCGCGGGGCGCGGGCTGAACTGGCGCCCGCGACCACCGTCCCCCTCCTGGTGCCCGCGAATGCCGAGATCATCCTGGAAGGCTGGGTCCATCCCGGCGAAACCGCGCCCGAAGGCCCCTTCGGCGACCATACCGGCTATTACAACGCGGTAGAACCGTTTCCGGTGATGCGCCTGACCGCCATCACCCACCGCCGCGATCCTCTTTACCTGACGACCGTCACCGGGCGTCCGCCCGACGAGCCGTCGGTCATCGGCGAGGTGTTCAACACGCTGGCGCTGCCGATGGTCCGGGCGCAGATCCCGGAAGTGACCGACCTCTGGCTGCCGCCCGCCGCCTGCTCCTACCGCATGGCGGTGGTGCAGATCGACAAGCGCTATCCCGGTCAGGCGCGGCGCGTGATGCTGGCGCTTTGGGGCATGCTGGCGCAGTTCAGCTATACCAAGACCATCGTCGTCGTCGACCGCGACATCGACCCCCGGTCCTGGGACGATATCGCCTGGGCGATGGCGACGCGGATGGACCCGGCGCGCGACGTCATGCTGCTCGACGGCACGCCGATGGATTACCTCGACTTCGCGAGCCCGCGCGAGGGGCTGGCGGGCAAGATGGGCATCGACGCAACGACCAAGATCGGGGCGGAGACGGACCGGACCTGGGGTCAGGTGATGGCGCTCGATCCGGCACATGAAGCGCGGGCGGCCGATCTTCTTGAAGGGATATTGCCATGACGCGGCGGGTGATCCTTGGCGTTTCGGGCGCGTCGGGCGCGGCCCTGGCGCTCGATTGCGCGCGCGTCCTGCACGCGGCCGGCATCGGCGTGGAGCTTGTGCTCTCCGCGATGGCGGAGCGCACGCTGGCGCTCGAAATCGGGCCCGACGCCCGCGCCGAACTGATGGCTCTCGCCGGACGGGTCCATCCCGTCGTCGATCTGGGGGCCGCCATCGCAAGCGGGTCCTTCCCCGTCCACGGCATGATCGTCGCGCCCTGCTCGATGCGCAGCCTCGCGGCGATTGCGCAGGGGCTCGACGACAATCTGCTGACCCGCGCCGCCTCGGTGCAGCTGAAGGAGCGGCGCCCGCTGGTCCTTCTGGCGCGCGAGGCCCCGCTGACGCTGGCGCATCTGCGCAACATGACGGCGGCGACCGAGATGGGGGCGATCGTAATGCCTCCGGTGCCCGCCTTCTACCTGCGCCCCGAAACGACGGCAGAAATCACCACCCAGATCGCCGCGCGCGCCGTCGATCTGCTCCGCATAGCTCCTCCCACGGCACACGCATGGGACCCAACCGAAGGAAACGCACCATGACCGAACTCACCCCCGCCGCGCTCGTCGGCGATATCGCCTCCGATCTTCCCGGCGCCGCCGAACTCTTCCGCCAGCGCGGCATCAGCTTTTGCTGCGGCGGTAGCCAGAGCCTGAGCGAAGCGGCGGCGAAAAACGGCCTCAGGGTCGAAGACCTCCTCGCCGATCTGCAATCCCTGGCCGCCGCCGCCAACCGCGACGCGCCCGAGGCGACCACCCCGCTGATCGACTACATCCTCGCCCGCTACCATGAAACCCACCGCACCGAACTCGACTGGCTGATCCCGCTGGCGCAAAAGGTCGAGACTGTGCACGGCGATCACGACGACGCGCCGCACGGCCTGACCGAGGCGCTGGTCGCGCTCCGCGACGATCTCGACAGCCACATGATGAAGGAAGAGCAGGTGCTGTTCCCGATGATGAAACAGGGCGGTCACCCGATGATCGCCCATCCGATCGATGCCATGCGCCACGACCACGACACCACGGCCGACCTGCTGCGCGGCGTGGAGCACGTGACCCACGGCCTGACCCTGCCCGAAGGCGCCTGCCGGTCATGGACCGCGCTTTACACCGGGCTGCGCAAGTTCACTGACGATGTCGTGGCGCATATCCACCTTGAGAATGCCGTCCTCTTCCCGCGCTTCGAGGCCGCCAGCTGACGCGCGGGTGCAGGGGACCGCAGCGCCGGACAGGGGATTGTGGCGCGCGCCCCATCTGCCGCTCTTCCTGTTGGCTGCGGTCTGGGCGGCGCTGGCGCCTCTGGTCTGGCTCTTTCCGGCACTGTCGGATGACCCGGCCGGGTGGCACCGGCAGGAGCTGATCCTGGGTTTCGCGGGGGCGGCGATGGGCGGCTACCTGCTGACCGCCCTGCCCCATTGGCTGAAACTGGCGGAACGCTCGGCGTCCGGGCGGGGTCCGGGAAAGCGCGCGGTGCAGGCGCTGGTCGTGGCATGGATCGCCGGACGGGTGGCCGCGCTGCAACCCGATACCGATCTCTCGGTCCTGACCGGCATCAGCATCTTTCCCCTCGGTCTGAGTGCCTGCCTCCTCGTTCCGGTGCTCTCGGCGCGGCTCTGGTCGCGCCTGCCCATCGCCCTCGCGCCGGTCGGATTGCTCGCCGCCGGCCTCTGGCTGCGCATGACCGGGGACGGCCTGACTGCGGCGCTGGCGATGGCGCTTCTCGTGGCGGTCGTCGGCGGCAGGATCGTGCCCGCATTCCTCCGGGCCCGAGCCGGCCATGCGGCACCGCCGGTGACGGGACGGGTGGCCGATCTGGTCCTCGCCCTTGCCCTGGCGGCGCACCTCCTCGGCATGCGGGACGGCGTGACGGGCTGGCTTCTCCTCGCGGCGGCGGCGGGCCAGGGGGCGCGCATGCTGCGCTGGCCGCTCGCGGAGGGGCTGGCCGGGCGGCCGGCCGATCTGGCCATGCTGGTCGCCGCCTGGCTGTGGCTGCCGGCGGGCCTCGCCCTGATAGGTCTGTTGCTGGTCGCGCCGTCGGTGCTTGCCGGCCTGTCCCCGCCGGCAGGAGTGCATGCCCTGACCATGGGGCTGATGGGCGGAATGATCCAGGCGGTCATGGCGCGCGCCTCGATGCGGCGCGGACCCGGCGTCCTGCAAGCCGGGAACGGGCATAAGATCGCGTTCGCGCTGATCATGCTGGCAACGGTGCTGCGGCTTGCCCTGTCCGCCTCGCCCGAAGCGCTCGCCGTTCCGACCCTGACCTGGTGTCTGGGCTGGGCCGTCTTCGCGGGATGCGCCGTCCGGTCGCTCTGGGCGCCGGTTCCCCATCCCGTGCTCAGCGCCGCGCGGCCCGGTGCCGCGTCGGCCCGTCCGGCCAGGCGATGACCGTCCAGACGCTATCGAGACGGTCGCGTATCCTTCCGTCATGCGTGACGGTGATGAGGCAGGCCCCCTGCCCTGCCGGTCTCGCCCTCAGGCGATGACCGTCACGGCCGCGAGGCTCGGCTCCACCGCGCGCAAGGCGGCGAGGAGCCGGGCGTGAAGATGCGTCATCACGTAGGAGGCATGGAAGCGCGTCGGCGCGGCGAGTGTCAGGCAGCCGTCCTCGGTGCCGGCCTCGCGCAGCGGGTGGAACCATGCGCCATAGGTGGCCGCATCCTCGGCGTGAAGCCTTGCCTGAACGCTGGCCCAGAGCGTTCCGTCGGCCTGTGGCGCGGGCCGGGCGCGCAAGGGCACGACATTCGTGGGCGGCGGCGCACTTGGAACCGGATCGACGCGTTGGATGAAATCCGGTCCGATATTCGGCCAGACGGGCCGGGTGTCGTCCATGATTCGACCCAAATCCAGCCCGTAGACACTGACGCGGCCCCGGGCGCCCTGACGTTTCTGCACAAGCCAGCCAAGCGCCCGCAGCTTCGCCATCTCGCGTTTCACGGTCCGTTCGTCCACCGACCAGAGTTTCGCGATCTCGCCCTGCCCCATGGTCAGCTCGTCGCGCTGCCAGTTGTAGCGCGTGGTGATCAGCGCCATGATCCTCAGAACCTGGCGCTGGACATGCTTGTCCTGCGCGAGGGCGAAGGCCATGAGGGCCGAAAGAATGTCGTATTTCCGGGAAGCCGCCTCGCGGCCGACCGGCCTGGGAAGCTGCATGTCGCTCTCCTGTCGCTTGCCCGCCCCTTGCGGGAACGTCAAATCTGCCTCGATCACACGGGCCATTGATGGCCTCTGGTGGTGAAATCCACGCTAACTCAACGCTCTTCACCTCTTATGGGCTATTTGCGTCCGGGTTTGCGATTCTGTCAAGCTTGGAACGCCCTTGGCAGGTTTCCGACCCTCTTTCCCGAAGGAAAGAAAAAGGTTCTCTGGTTATGGGGGACAGTCTGGCTGTCCCTTAATCGGGTGGAAATGTCCCCCAATATACGGGATGTCGTCTTCGGGTGTCCCCCAATATAGTCTCTTACCGGCCCGATCCGGGGTCCCTCAGTCAAACGCCCCGATTCGCGGCGGGGGCCCGTGCCCTGCTGGCATTTCTTCCCCGCGGGGAAGGGTCGAACGAATTCTAACTTCGCTTTTGCATTTTTGGCAAATCCGGCGTATTTCCGAAAAAGGCAAGAATTTACGTTGCGCACGAGGCGAGC